>DASZUX010000122.1:0-3112 GCA_035547455.1 Chitinophagaceae bacterium | reverse complement strand
TGCATATAATGATGCCCTGCGGGGAAAAGCGACGTTAAGTGATGCTAACCTTAACCTGGCCATGCAACTGCCTGCAACAAGCATACAAAGCAAGCAAACAGATCTCACTGTTTTTGGTACAGCTTATGGAGAACTACTTAAGAACCTTGAGTTAGCAAAGTTTAACCTGCTGAAGGAAACACCCGTTGTGCAAGTGCTTGACGAACCTATACTGCCGCTTGAAAAAGTAAAGCTGGGTAAAATGATTACCGGTATTATTACAGCATTCTTATTTGGCTTTATTACAGTTGTGGTGCTGGCAGCAAAAAGAGTATTAAAACAAATTTAACCTTTACCCGCCGGCCTATTTGCTGCCGGCAAATTGACTTTGCGTAGTAATGGCTAAAAAAATATCTGTAAACATTTTTTTTAATGTACTGCTAACTTTAAGCCAGGTTGCCTTCCCGGTAATAACATTTCCCTATTTATCAAGGGTGCTTATGCCTGAAGGTTTAGGCACCATTAACTTTATTGATAACATAACCCAGTATCTTATTTTTTTAACCGGCATTGGCATACCGGTTTATGGCATGCGCGAAATTTCGAAACACAAAAACGACAAAGCAGCTATTAAGCAGATATTCAGCGAGCTGGTTCTTATACACCTTATTAATGCAATAGTAATAGCGGCACTGTATTTTCTAGCTATTCTCTTCTTTTTCCATACCATCCCATACGCAAATCTTTATCTTTTCGGCTGCCTTATACTTGTCATCAACGTTTTTACGGTTGACTGGCTTTATCAAGGTATGGAGGAGTTTCCGTTTATTACAACACGCAATATTTTTATAAAGCTTTTAGGTGTTTGTCTAACTTTTTTACTGGTAAAGTCAAAAAACAATCTCAACATATACTATATCCTCCTGGTGACCACCTATGCACTTAATGCGATACTAAACATAAGTTTTGCCTACAAAAAATTCGGCATCATGTTTAAGGCTTCGCTTGTGCGCATGAAATCTGTAAAGCAGCATTTAAAGCCCATATTATATATTTTTAGTGCAAACCTTGCCATAAGCATTTTTCTTTATTTTGACAGTGTTATTTTGGGCATATTTAAGGGCTACACCGCCGTAGGTTTTTACACTACAGCCACCAAAATTGTAAAGTTGCCGGCAATAGCCATACAAGCTGTTATCATGGTGTTTGTGCCCCGTATATCCTACGAATACAAGGCCAATAATATTGCCGAAGTAAACGCACTCATACAACGCTCGTTTGACTTTATTACACTCATCGGTGTGCCCATTACTATTGGCTTGTGCTGCTATTCCGATGTTGCCATACACCTGTTTGCAGGCAATAATTACCAGCCTTGCATCCTGTTGCTCAGGCTAATGTGCCCCATTATATTTTTTCTTAGCCTTACCAACATTTTTATATGGGAGATATTGACTCCCATGGGCAAGGAAAAATATTTTCTTATCACGGTATCAATAGCCATGCTTTTCAGCCTTGCATTAAATTTGCTGCTAATTCCAAAACTTTCATATACCGGAAGCGCCATCGCAACACTGGTCACTGAGTTTGTGGTAACCTTTTGTGCATGGCAATTTGCTAAAAAGGCACATAGCTTTACATTTAACTTCAGCAATTTTTCGCGCAGCCTCTCAGCATCGCTGGTATTTATACCAATCTGGTTTGCAACAAAATATTTTGCTGAAACAAACGTGGCTATACAGCTATTATCAATAGGCCTTTGTATTGCCCTGTATTTTTTTATTTACTGGTTTGTTTATAAATCTACTATTATAAAAGAGCTTGCAGTGTTTGTAAAAAACAAGTAGGCTAACCGTTATGAAGATAAATATTCTTTTACCGTTTCCATCCCGTAAACCCGCAGGGGGCACCCGGGTTATGTACGAATATGCTAACAGGCTTGCAATGCTTGGGCACCAGGTTATTTTTTATCATCCCCTTAAGGTGCCCTATACCAATTATGCAACACCAAGGCCGTTAAAGTGGATATTCTATACTATAAAAAAACCACCAACCTGGTTTAAGCTGAATAAGGCCATAAAAAACAAGTTGATTTGGGAAATAGAAAAGCATGCCGTGGAGGATGCCGATATTATATTTTGCACATGGTGGTCAGTAGCGATGGAGGTAGAAAAATTGCCTGCAAGTAAAGGGTTAAAATATAATCTTGTACAGGACCTTGAGTTTTGGAACGGGTTTGAAGACAAGGTGCGGGCATCCTTCAGCCTTAAAAACATGCATTATGTAGCTATTGCAAAACACATACAGGAGTACGTAAGCCAATATTCGTCTGCGCCCGCTTATAAAATACAGGTTGCAATAGATGAAAATAAATATAATATGGCAGTACCCATTACCCGCAGGGAGAATGACACTGTTTGTATGATGTATTCAGAAGAGCCGAGGAAAGGCAGCATATACGGGCTTGAAGCAATTAAAAAAGTGAAGGAGAAAGTGCCGTCGTTAAAGGTAACATTCTTTAGCACTTACAAAAAACCGGCAGACTTGCCAGCGTATATATCATTCGTGGAAAACCCGGCCAGGCTGCAGGATATTTATAATAATTCTGCCATATTTTTGGGCCCGTCGTTACAAGAAGGCAGCGCTTTACCACCTATGGAAGCCATGATGTGCGGCTGTGCCATAGTATGCACTGATATTGAAGGCCACGCCGAATATGCCAAACAAAATGATACGGCTGTAATGATGCCTGCAAAAGATATTGAGGCGATGTGTGATATTATTGTACGTCTTATCAGCAATCCCGCGGAACGAATAAAACTTGCAGAAGCCGGCAATGTATTTATAAAAAAATTTTCGTGGGCCAAATCAACAGAAAGCCTTGCAAATATTTGGCAAAAAGCGTTAACAAACAGCACAATATAACTGCGTGATGGAAAAAATAGGCCTGGTATCAGTGCTGTATAACTCAGATAATTTGCTGGAAGATTTTTTCAGGAGCATAGCTATACAAGACTATAAAGATTATGCTATTTACCTTGTTGACAACACACCGGGAGAAGAAACGAGGAAGATAATTAAGAGGCTTACGGATGAGCTACACCTTACTAATGTTAAGCATGTTGAATCCGAA
>DASZUX010000121.1:0-3132 GCA_035547455.1 Chitinophagaceae bacterium | reverse complement strand
ATTGCATCAGGTGCTGATACCAGTGCGGCTTATAAAAAAATAAACGATGCTTTAGCGGCCCTGGAAACTGGCAAAAGTTTTGAAGAGGTAGCTACTGCTTACTCAACCAGCGCAGCAATTAAACAAAGCAGGGGCAGCATGGGATATATAACAGTGTTTACCCTGCCTTACGCGGTTGAAAATATTGTTTACGGATTAAAACCCGGCCAGCATTCAGGTGTTTACCACAGTGCAGCGGGCTATCATATTTTTAAAAATATACAGGAGCGTCCTGCTGCAGGCAAAAGAAAAATTCAGCAAATTTTGCTACCCGTTGCCGTCTCTTTTACAGAACAGGAAAAAGAGGCTGTGAAACGCAAAGCGGATTCGATATACCAGCTATTGAGTAAGGGTGCATCATTTGATGACATGGTGCTTGAGTTTTCAGGCAGTAATGACGGGATGCAGACAAGGGGTATGTCAACCATCTCCGTAGGCATGTACAGCGCAGCTTTTGAAAAAAAGGTTTACGATCTTTCAAAACCCGGCGACATTACCATGCCCTTTGAAACCGGGTATGGTTACAATATAGTAAAGCTATTATCTGTTGAGCCTGTGGTAACCAATGAGGATGATGTAGTGAATAACGCCGGCTTGCAGCAACATGTTGAAAGTGATGACAGGCTTGCAATTGCAAAGAATAATCTTTCACAACAGTGGATGACGCTTACCGGCTACCAAAAGGGCATCTTTAACGAAATTGACCTTTGGCATTACAGTGATAGCGCTCTTGTACATAAAAGCAAAATATCTTACAAAGGCATTACGCCTCAAACGGTGCTTTTTTCGTTTGCCAGGCAAAAAGTAACGGTAGGCGACTGGATAACTTACCTGCAGTTTCAACAACCCGGCAACTCCGCACAAAAATCTTACCCGTCATTAATGAAAGCCTTTATAAAGTACAGCGTTAATGACTATTACCATAGCCATATTGAAGATTTTAACCCTGCCATAAGCGGGCAGATGAAGGAATTTAACGAAGCCAACCTGTTATTTGCAGTAATGGATGAGCATGTATGGAGCAAGGCATCGCAGGATACATCCGCATTATTAAATTACTATAATGCACATAAAGCCAGCTATATATGGCAGCCGGGAGTTAGCGCTGTAATAGTTTCATCGGCTGATTCTTCTTCACTTGACAGCATAGCTCAATTGATTAAGGACAATCCTGCGGACTGGCGCAATATAACGGGCACACTTGCCAATGCTGATAGCAGCAGGTATGAAAACGGCCAGTACCCTTTAAAGCAAGTAATACCTATACGGACAGGGTTCCTGTCAAAGCTGGAAAAAAATGATGCAGGCGACTCTTATACTTTTATGTATGTTTTTAACGTATACCCCAATACATCTCCCAGGAGTTTTGAGGATGCCAAAGGAATGGTAATAAATGATTACCAGCAATTGCTTGAAGAAAACTGGGTAAAAGAACTTAGAAAAAAATACGCGGTAAAAGTAAATGAGGATGTGGTAAAAACGCTGAAGTAAACTTAATTGTGTGGGTTAATTCACAAACACTTCATCCATAAATACCCAGCCTTTCTGGCCTTTACCCTGGTGCCAGTCCGGTAGTTTATGTACGGGCACTGCCAGGAATTTGATATATTTTATTTCAGCAGGTGCAAACTGGCATTGTAGCGCCAGGTTTTGCACATCTGTCATATCCTTGGTAGGTTGCACAGGTGTAATTGTTCCCAGCAACTTAAGACTGTTTTCACTCATGCCGCCCCATACCATAATTTTTTCCGGGGGAAAAATAAAGCCTCCAATATTTTGCAATGTGCTAAAAGTTATGCTGCTCACTTTTACAGGTGCCTTAAAGAATAACATAGCCTGCATATCGTGCTCCCGGTAGCCGAGCCATTTGCCGTTGGCAAAATTCAGGTCACTTTTGTCGAGATCTACCAGGCTTCTTGCACCATTGGCCCGGTATTTAACATCCAGGGGTGTTAACATGGCTGCGCTATCAGCCATATAAGTGCTTTTAAAAAAGTGCTGCTGAATAATATCGCTGCTTATCCACCCGGGCTTAAACGCTTTTGCCTTAACTGTGCTTTCGTTGTTTAGCACCACACTGGTATCATAAACAGGTGAGTTAAGGCTATCAGGGTCTTTACCGTCAGTCGTGTACCGAACGGTAACCCCGCGCAAGTAGGTTTTTAATTGTAATTTTAAGGGCTCAGTAATTACAAAATTGTCATTTTGTAAAATAGGCGGTGTTAGTTTTAATATAACGGTATCCCCTTTATAACCGGTAAACCAGCTAATACTTTTATCCTGCTGTGCAAGTTTTGCCGCTGCTGCCTCATTAATATCAGTGCTCCATATATATACATGTTTAAGTTTTGGCAGGCCTGCCAGTTTAGTCAAATTATCTGCCTGCACTTTTGTGCCGGATAAAGACAGTGTTTTCAATAAAGCCAGGGGCTTTAGGTCTCCAAGTGTTTTACCTGTTATGTCAGTAAAGTCAAGGTTAAGCTTGCGCAAATTTTTAAAGCCGGCAATTACCGCAAGGTCTTCATCCTTCACAGGCATATTGTCAAGATTAAGCTGGGTGATATTATTGCCTACACTTTTTAACTCTTCCAGTTGTTTGGTATTGTAAAAAGGTTTGTTGTAAAATGTAACAGCCAGTGCCGGAGAGCCAATAGCAAGAGGTGTAATTACCCTGTTATTATTACTTAGCTTCTCAATTTCTTTTTCATCAGCGGCAGCAAAATCGAATTGCTCTTCTGAAGATTGCTTCAGTTTTGTTGAAGCGATTATAAACAATGTATCATTGGGTGGCAGGTCGGTAACCTTTTTATCAAAGTTTGCGCCTTCTTTAATCCAGGCAAACAAAATTTCTTTTTCTTCATCCGTCAACTGCGGTTTGCCTGGCGGGGGCATGTGATCTTTTTCTTCTTCCGGCAGGTGTACACGTTTCATCAGCAATCCCATATCGGGTTGCGTAGTGTCCCACAATTTGCCATCCTTACCCCCTTTTAAAAGCAATTCTTTTGTTTCCATTATAAGGCCGCCTTTTTCTTTGCTGCTGTTGTGGCAGCCATAGCATTTTTCTTCAAAAATGGGTTTTACCAGGTCAGCATA
>DASZUX010000120.1:0-7809 GCA_035547455.1 Chitinophagaceae bacterium | reverse complement strand
GCAATGGGCTGCTGCTGGATGCAAAGGGAGCACTGGTATTGTGCCAGCATGGCGACAGGCGCATTGCAAAAATGGATGCGCCGCTTAACAGCCCTGCACCAAAATTTATAACCCTTGCCGGCAGTTATATGGGCAAACGCCTTAACAGCCCTAATGATGCAGTATTTGCTGCCAGCGGAGACTTATATTTTACTGACCCGCCTTACGGCCTTGACGACCGGCTGGGGGACACTGCAAAACAATTAAGTTTCCAGGGTGTGTACCGTTTAAAACCCAATGGGCAGCTTGATCTGCTTGTAAAAGATTTAAAATTCCCCAATGGCATAGCGCTTTCGCCGGATGGTAAAACGTTGTATGTGTCAAACTCTGATTCTGCAAATATGCTGTGGATGAAGTATGCGCTGGATGATAAAGGACTTATTAAAAGCAGTAGTGTACTATATGCTCCAACTCAGTATAATAACACAGATGACGGCAACCCAGACGGGATGAAGGTAAACAGGCAGGGTTACATATTTGCCGCGGGGCCCAAAGGGATATGGATATTTAATCCCGGCGGCAAGGTGATAGCACGGATACATATTGAACAAAAAACGGCCAACTGTGCTTTTTCCCCTGATGAAAAAACATTGTTCATTACCAGCAGCAGCAATCTTTTAAGGGTTAAGTTAAAATAAGCAGAACTGTTAAATAAAGAAGATGGAAAAACGGCGGGATTTTATAAAACAAACTGCAATGGGCCTTGCCGGTATAACCGGTATTGCATCTGCAAAAACCAGGAACGAAGTAAATACCAGTAGCGTTGCAGAGAAAAAACTTAACGTAGTTTGTGTTGGCGCACACCCCGGAGATCCGGAATTTGGCTGTGGCGGTACTATGGCGAAATACAGCGATGCAGGCCATAATGTAACTTTTTTATACATAACACGCGGCGAAGCAAGCGACCCCGGTAAAACATACAGCGAGATGGCTGCATTGCGTACCAAAGAAGCCGAAGCAGCTTGTAAAATATTAAATGCAACCCCTGCATTTGCAAAACAGGTTGACGGTAATACAGTGTTAAGCAGGGAGAAGAATGAAGAGATGATAAAGTTAGTTGCAGCGCTTACGCCTGATATTGTTTTTACACAATGGCCTGTTGACGGTCACCCGGATCACCAGGTAACAGGCCTGCTGGCTTTAACTGCATGGGTAAGGGCAGGGCGCAGCTTTCACCTGTATTTTTATGAAGTAAATACCGGCAGCGAAACCATGGCGTTTACTCCAACAGATTACGTTGATATTACTGCGGTACATGATCGAAAGAAAAACGCCATGTTTGCGCATAAAACACAAGACCCCATTAATACGTATAATGATTTTTTTAAACCCCTCGAAGAATTCAGAGGGCTTGAAGCCGGTGTGAAAATAGCAGAGGCATTTGTACACTTTAAGGCAGCAAATACACGCGCTGCCATAATTGGCTTATAGTACAATTTGCCGGTTGGTTAAACCGGCAATGTGATTTTTCACAAAAAAAAATGTGATTAAAATTTTTTTGTATCAAAAAATAAGTTTCTACCTTGCTTGCTGTAAGGCTTAACCAGGGAAAACAGTAGTGCGAAAAAAATCAAAACGATAGCTGCCATACCCTTTTGAACACATTGCGTATTTATCCCCACGAGAACGACAGACTGTACATTATTTAATTGATTAATCATGCAACATGATTGACCAGGCGCTTGATTTTATCTGCAAGCAGGTAAACGCCTATCTCTCCATGAAGCTGAATATTACTGACGGCAGTACGCTTATTCAGCTGGCTAATATTTCGTGGAACGATAGTGAAAGCACCGCCGGTAACGGCGCTGACAAGGCAAACGCGTTTATATCGCTTGTTAATATAGAAGAAGACAGGATAAGCAAATCGCCGCAAAATTATGTGCGCAGCGGCAGCAGCGTGGTATATAAAAACCCCAAGCTGTTTCTTAACCTTTACCTGTTGTTCTCTGTAAACCTTACATCGTACAGCGAATCTTTAAAAAGACTTTCATATATCATACAATTTTTCCAGTATCAAAATGTATTTAACCCGGTAAACAATCCCTCATTGCCGGCAGGTATTGACGAACTTATTCTTGACCTTGTAACCCTCTCGTACCAGGATCTAAACAATCTCTGGGGCATCATGGGTTCAAAATACCTGCCCTCGGTAATGTATAAAATGCGGTTGATAAATATTGACGAAAACTTTACAACAGGCTCATCCGGTCTTGTTACCGAAATAGTGGTAAACGATAAAACATTACAGCAATGATTGATACCAAATTTGGCGTGTTGTTTACAGTGGAGTTGCTGCACAAATACTTTGCAAATGGTTTGTGTAACGACTTTATTATTACGCCATCCATGCGTACACAGGCATTGCTCACGGGTAACACCATAATAACAAAACAGTATGATAATAAGCTGTACGCGGGTGTTGCAGCAGATGCCGCTAACAAGCCTTTAAGCCCGCTTGCAGGCAATATACAGTTAACATTTTTTATGCAGCTAAGCAAGCCGTTATTTTTTAACTATACCAACCTGCCTTTTAAGTGGCCCGCCGGTAAAGTATATTATTTCAGCAACAGGAATAACAATACGGCTGCAGGAAAGAACTTTATTACAATGGCCCTGGGTTACGACAGCACTAAAACTTACCAGCCTGGCGATATAGCGGCTGATGCCGGTGGTATGGTGTACCAGGCCATTAAATCCGCCGCAGGCATTACACCCTCTGCTGCAAATAGCAGTGTTTGGGCGCAGGTAGATAATAACCAGTACCTGTCTGAAGATGATGCGCTGCAATGGATGCCATCCGTATCAACTTACAGCTTTACATCTCCGCAAACCTCTGCCGGTATTGATGTGTGGGGTTATGACGTTGTAGCAAAAGATTATACAGCTAATATAATTTCAACTACCATAGGTTTTGTAAAGCCGGTAATGGGTTTTACGCTTGATCTTTCAATGCTCCCGCCCGGCAAATACAAACTGGCCGTAAATGCAGTGGATAAATGGATATACCTTAATGATGAACTTAACGGGCAGGGCCCTTTTGCAGTAATTGACATTTTTAATGATGGTGGCCTGCCCGCCGCATACAAATTTCTTACAGGTACAGGAGCGCTTAATTCGCCTGCTTTTACTATACAGTTTTTAAACAGGTACACTATCTGGAAATATGTTTTGGCGAGCGGTGCTGCGGCTACAATTACCGATAATGCAGGCGTGTTTCAATTTGGCCCTGCCTCAGGCACGGTGTTTTCGCAAACGCCCATACCCTTGTCAGAAAAGGCGCTCAGCATTAAGCTTACAGTAAACGCCCAGGACTATTCGCCGGTAGCCTGCGCATCACCGCAGCGTATTATAACTTATGCGCCGGCAGCCGACACCTACAGTTGCTCGGAAATTTTTTTAAACTATTAATTCATCAAAAAATAAAAATCGCTACACATGTCACAAATAAACGAAAGCGCTATCAAAACACCGGGGGTTTATGTAAATGAAATCCCCTCGTTCCCGCCATCTATAGCGCAGGTGGCAACAGCAGTGCCTGCTTTTGTTGGTTATACTGAAGATGATACCAACCTGCAGCCGGGTGACCTGCACAATGTGCCAACTCGCATATCGTCGCTGGTGGAGTACCAGTTGTATTTTGGTAATGGCCCCGACCCTGGTATTACAGAAGTGGATATTGATGCGGCTAACACCGTAACCAATGTTAAGAGAACGGCTAAATTTTACCTGTATGACAGTGTGCGCATGTTCTTTCTTAACGGAGGCAGTGTATGCTATATCGTTTCTGTAGGCCGCTATACACCAACGCCTGCATTTGATTTAAACGATTTTAAAAGCGGCCTTGATGCAGTAAGCAAATATGACGAGCCTACACTGCTGCTGTTTCCTGATGCGGTGTTAGGTACCGCACTGTATGCCATACAGGATTACGCTTTAACCCAGTGTTCAAACCTGCAGGACAGGTTCTGTATATTTGACCTGTACGAAAATAGCGGATGGGCCAACGGCAGGGATGACTTCAGGAATAGCATAGGAGTACAAAACCTTAATTACGGCGCAGCCTATACACCTTACCTGCAAACTAACCTGGGCCTTACCATTAAATATAAAAATTTAAAAGGGCTTATTTTCCAGGCAGGCGTAGCGATTGATTTAAAAAACTTCACCAACTCAAACGACGCAAAAAATACTGTTGAAAGTCTTAACAGGCTCGTGCTTGATACAGCAACCATTAACGCTAATGTTACTGCGCTGCTTACCGGCACCAACCTTGATTTGGAAGAACAGTGGACCTCTCTGGTGAACGACTACCAGTCTTCTTTCAGTGCGTTGCCAACACCCACTGACAATGAAAGCAAGTTCCAGGCACTGGTAAGTTTTATATACAGCACAGGCCTGCTGGTTAACAACTGGGCATTAAACCTGAATGGTGATTTTGCCGGCAACGGCCTGAAAAAGGACGCAGGCGATTTAATTACCAACTCCCTTAAATCCTCTATGACCACGCTGCTGGCGCTTGACCAGGGTGCTACTACCGAGCTTGGCTCAGGCTATTACGGCAGCCGTTCAGCAACACTTGCATTGTTTACAGCCACGCAATGGGGCGATATATTTGGAGCAGGGTTGCCTGCCGCCAATACGGCTGTTTACGGGGCAGCCCCCGAAGCATCGCAAAGGCAGCGTGCATTACCGTCTTTCATTACTGTATTTAACCAGTTTAACCTGGGCGTATCGCAAATGTTAAGCCTTGTAAGCGCTTACGAAGCTAACTACGAGCAGGCCCTCTTACTTACACACCCTGTTTACAAACAAATAGTAACTGCTGTACAAAACACATCTTCCACATTGCCGCCCAGCGGCGCAATTGCAGGCGTATATACTGCAACGGATGCTACCCGCGGCGTATGGAAAGCACCTGCCAACGTTAGCGTTACAGGTGTTACAGGCTTAACTTATGCTATTGACGATGCCACACAGGGCGACCTGAATATAGATACCATTGCAGGCAAATCACTTAATGCCATACGTGCTTTTACCGGCAAAGGCATAATAGTGTGGGGGGCGCGCACGCTTGATGGTAACAGTAACGATTTCAGGTATATATCTGTGCGAAGGTTTTATATTATGGTAGAGGAGTCAGTTAAAAAAGCCACTATGCAGTTTGTGTTTGAGCCCAACGACGGTAATACATGGGTTAGGCTGCGTGCTATGATTGAAAACTACCTTACTAACCTGTGGCGGCTGGGTGCCCTGGCAGGCTCAAAACCCGAGCAGGCATTTTATGTAAAAGTAGGCCTTGGCCAAACCATGACGTTTGATGACATACTTAATGGCCGGCTGATTGTTGAAATAGGCATGGCGCCTGTTCGCCCGGCTGAGTTTATCATACTCCGCTTCTCACAAATACAACAACAGGCATAGGAGGAAGATAAAAGGTAAAAAGTGAAAAGCTGGAATGGCAGGTGCAAAGAAAGGGTGCAATTAGCACGGATAAATTTGAATGCAGTAAATAAAAAAATCAATACCTGCAATGGCTTGAATAGCATCGTTTCTTGCGTTGCAATCACTTAGGCTTTTAACCGATACAACAGCTAAAACATCATGTGTCAATCTAACAAACATAACGCACCGCCACTACAATAACCTGGTGGCCCGGTAAACACAATTTAAAAAACCAACACAAAAAATAACAATTATGGCTAACTACCCACTTCCTAAATTTCATTTCCAGGTTGACTGGGGTGGAACACGCATTGGTTTTACCGATGTTAGCGGGCTTGATATAACCAACGACGTAATAGAATACCGTGACGGCGCAAGCCCGGAGTACCATAAAATAAAAATGCCCGGACAGCGTAAGTTCAGCAACATAGTGCTTAAACGTGGCATTTTTAAATCAGACAACGAGTTTTACAACTGGTTTAACACCATCAACATGAACACAGTTGAGCGGCGGGATATAACCATAAGCCTGCTTGACGAAAGCCTGTCGCCTGTAGTGGTGTGGAAAGTAAAAAATGCCTGGCCCACAAAAGTTACCTCTACTGATTTAAAAGCTGATGGTAATGAAGTGGCACTTGAGCAATTAGATCTTGCACATGAAGGCCTTACCATTCAAAACGAATAATAATGTTTGACTACCCGTTTACCGGCTTTCATTTCCTCGTGGTATTTGAAATATTTCCTCAGGTGCCAAACGACTTTCGTTTCCAGGAAGTAACAGGGCTTACAGTTGATGTAAATCTTGACACTTATAACGAAGGGGGCGAAAACCGGTTTGTACACCGCCTGCCGGGGCGCACCAAATACGGCGACCTTGTACTTAAGCGGGGGATGACGCTGGTATCTGGCATAACAGCCTGGTGTGTTGACGCCATTGAAAATTTCAACTACCAGCCCACTAATATGCTTATATCGCTTTTGAATGAAGACCACCTGCCGGTATCATCCTGGTACATAACCAATGCCATACCGATAAAGTATGACATTGCCGGCCTTAACGCAGAGCAAAACCAAATTGTAATTGAATCAATGACTTTGCACTATGAGTATTACAGAACGCTTAACCTCTCGGCTGCGGTAACTGCAGGCATAAGTGCTGTTGGCGATTTGCTCAGCGCTGGCGGTGGGGCAAGTGCAAGTATATCAGTTCCATGATGATAGCTTCTGTTGAAGAAACTAAATAGGCAGTACTGGCCGCGGTATTTGCTGTTTGAGGCTTTTAGTTAACACTTTTATAACATTCTTTAATAAGCACTATGCCGGTTGAAATAAGAGAATTGCAGATAACGACAGTGGTTAAGGAGGGCGGAGTATCTCAAACATCTTCCCCCTCTTCGTCAACCGCATTACAGCCTGCCAATATGGATGCGGTAGTAAGCGCATGTGTAGAACAAGTGCTTGAAATATTAAAGCAAAAAAATGAACGCTGATGGGTGCGCTGGAAAAAATGACGCTTACCGGTTACAAAGACCAGGCTTTTGAAACCCCCACAGGTTTTACCTACGAGGCGTTGATAAATCCTGAAACCTACTCGCTGGTATATGCACTTAATGTAAACAACACCAGTGCGCAGGGCGCAAGCCTGCCTACCGTTAGTTTTAACCAGGGCGAACAGCAAACATTGAATTTTAAATTTTTATTTGACGGCACAGGCGTAGTAAGGAAAGATGAAGGCGTATTAGCCGGGTTGGCATCGGGGCTGGCGATACCTGGCGTAAGTGCCACAACGCGCGACGTAACCCAGGATCTTGCGACATTTAAAAGCGTGGTATATGATTACCAGGGTGAGACGCACCAGCCGCCGTATGTGAAGATTGAATGGGGGGTATTGTCGTTCAATGCGGTGCTAACCCGCATGAACATAACTTTTAAGCTGTTTAAGCCGGACGGAAGCCCCTTACGGGCAGAAGCAGACTGCACGTTTACCGCGGTAATTGATCAAAGCAGGCTTACCGCGCTGGAAAATAAGCAGTCGCCCGATTTAACCCATATCCGCACCGTTCATGAAGGTGATACTTTGCCGCTGATGTGCTTTAAAGAATATGGTGACAGTAAATATTATTACCAGGTAGCCCGGGTAAACGGGCTTGTTGATATAAAACAATTAACACCCGGTACGAAACTTATTTTTCCGCCGGTTATTAACAACTAAACAATAATGCCATTAAGCCAGACATTACCGGGTACGCAGGAGACAGACCTTGTAACCTTTACCATAAAGGCCAATGGCGCGGTAATAAGCGCGCAGTATCAGGTGGCATTAAT
>DASZUX010000119.1:0-2454 GCA_035547455.1 Chitinophagaceae bacterium | reverse complement strand
CCCTAAACGTGGAATCCATTTTGAAAGACCGTTTTTAAGACTTTTATCATCGCTTAAAAAACCTATTATATTGTAGCCGGAGTCTTTATAGTTTTTAATTTCATTATATGCGTCATGCGATTTCCGGTTATTACCCACAATAATGGTGTTAAGAGAGTATTTACCCTTGCGTATCTGGTTTTTAGCAAGCAGTATAAAAAGGTACCTGGCCGTAAAGGGAAGAATTGTTTGTAAGGCCAGCAAGGAAAAGAATACAATATACAGGTAACTATATTCCTGCCGGCTGTCGTTTAAAAAAACTAAAAATAAAAGTATGGATGAGCCGGTAAGCGCCTGTATGAATGAATTGGTAAGCTCAGTAAGTCTTGATTTGGTATAAACTGAAGTGCTGTAGGCACCCGAAACAGCATACACCATTACCCAGAAAACCGGTATAATAAAAAGTGATTTTATAAACACAATATCACTTGTAAAAAGCCCTGCCAGTGTTTGAGGATGTTCATACAAAAGATGCTTTCTTATTACCGAAATAATTACCCATACAACAGCCGATGTCAAAAGATCGCTTAAAATATATCGGCTAATATGTATGGGCATTTTTTTTTGCATAGGGCAAAAAATCAAACCGGGAATTTGGTCTTGTTTATTTTTTCAAGCACCTTGTGGGCAACCTCCATTGCCATGTACCCGTCCATTTCAGATACTGCAACAGGCGTATTGTTTAATAGGGCATTTTTAAATGACACCAGTTCTTCTTTTATTGCATTTACAGGCCTTACCTCAGGGTTAAAAATACTGATGGTTTTTGTGCCGGAAGGCGTTTCAATGTCAAACGAAAAATCATCGCTTTCATCGTTGGTTTTAAGCTTTATTATTTCTGTCTTTTTTTCCAAAAAATCAACTCCTATGTAAGCATCTTTTTGAAAGAGCCTTATTTTGCGCATCTTCTTCATACTTATGCGGCTGCTGGTTAAGTTGGCAACACAGCCATTATTAAATTCAATACGCACATTGGCAATATCCGGGCTGTCGGTTAAAACCGCCACACCGCTGGCGGATATGTTTTTTACATCGCTTTTTACAAGGCTTAAAATAATATCTATATCGTGTATCATTAAATCCAGTATCACGCTTACCTCAGTGCCACGCGGGTTAAATTGTGCCAGCCGGTGCACTTCAATAAACATAGGGTTAAGCTGTAAATGCTGTATGGCGGTATATGCCGGGTTAAACCTTTCAACATGCCCTACCTGTATTTTTACTCCTGCTTCGGCTGCAATTTTAATCAGTTGCTTTGCTTCTTCCATAGTATTGGTAAGCGGCTTTTCTACAAATACATGCTTGCCCTTTTTTATTGCCATTTCACATAAAGCAAAATGATGGTTGGTAGGCGCCACAATATCAGCAGCATCAATGGCATCCATTAATGCCGCGGCATCAGCATACCTTGTAATGCCATATTTGCTTTCAACCTCGGCTGCCGTATTATCATTCGGGTCAAAAAAACCTGTTATAGTTACTTCATCAATTTCTTTCCAGTTGTTTAAATGAAATTTTCCCAGGTGTCCCGCTCCAAAAACGCCAATTTTCAGCATATACCTTTTTTGCCGGCAAAGATACATAATTGTACTGCCCCTGCTTCGTGCCGCTAAGTTTGCATGACAACTGCTTCAAAATATTAATATATGCAAAATTGCCCTATCCGGTGTTTGTAATTGAGTATGGATGTCTTTTAAGTTTGTGGCTGTCAGTTTTTGCGCTGTAAACGGGATGTACGGTGAGGAACACAGGGTTACGTGCTGCAGACAGCCATGGTAAAAACCACCGTTCAGTTTTGCTGTGATTTTGTGTAAAAAAGGTCAATTAAAAATCAGGCAGACCATTTGCTTTCAAAACCGGAGAATTCTTTTTTCATATTATCAAAAGTTTCCTGCAGCTTTAAAAAGCGTTTTTCCAGCGTATCATGGTTATCCTGCTGGTATATTTCAGCGGTAATAGCCCTGCCTTCACGGGCGTAGGCGGCAAGTGTCATTTTAAGTATATGCATTTCGTGTCTCAGGTCGTCTATCTCTTTTCTTAATACTATAAACTGGCTTTTAAAGCCGTCAATACCGCTTTTAACTTCAGGCCGGCTGCTTTTGGGTGTAATATCATTCAGGTAATCCTCCAGTATCCGTATGATATTAATATAAAAATTCATCTCAGCTATCCATAACCTGTACCGCATGTGCAGGCTCATAAGGGAAGGCACATTTGACATAACTCTTCAGTTTTAAACTTATCGTTTGCCAATAATACAAAATATTAAGGAGTTTGTTTATAACGGGTATGCAAATAATAAACAATTTTTCAAAAGATGATTACCCCGCCTGCTTCTGTTGCTGCAAATGTTTTTTACCTGCGCGCAGGCGCCAGGCAGTCTCAATCAGGATGTATAGTTGCGCAGGGTTTACC
>DASZUX010000118.1:0-4435 GCA_035547455.1 Chitinophagaceae bacterium | reverse complement strand
AATAGCCCCCTGCAGCAGCACTGTAATCCTTACCCCGAATGCCTGTGACAGGTAGCCGATAATCAACCCTCCCAATGGCTGCATACCAAAAAACGCCATAGCATAAATGCTTATAACCCTGCCCCGCATATTTAAGTCAGATGTTGTTTGTATAATGGTATTGGTAATAGTAACCTGTGACATCATACCAAATGCAGCCACCGTAATGCATGCCAGCGCCAGCGGGTAGTATGGCGCATAACTAAACAGCATTAACCCGGCTGCAAATACAATAGTATTAACGGCCAGTATCTTTCTTAAATTGGTGCCTATTGGCACCGATGCCAGGAATATGGCTCCCGCAAACGCTCCAAGTCCTATAAAGCTGTCAATAATGCCAAATGTAGAGGCAGTGCCGTGAAAGATGTCCCGCGCAAAAACGGGCATAAGTGTTGTGTATGGCAGCACAAACAGGCTAACCAGTGCAAGCATTACCAGCACAAAACGGATACCCGGCGTTTGCTTAACATACAAAAAACCATCTTTCAGGTCGGCAAACATATTTTTGGTGCGTGGTTTTGCCTTGTATGCAGGAAGGCGCATCATTAATAAAGAGCCAATTACAGCAATAAAACTTACTGCGTTTAATCCAAAACAAACATCGTCTCCCCATTTCTCTATAATCAGCCCGGCTATCCCAGGCCCTATAAGCCTTGACAGGTTAACCATTGAGGAGTTCAATGCCAGCGCATTGGGCAGTGTTTTTTTGTCATCCACCATTTCATACACAAGGCTTTGCCGTGCGGGCACATCAAAAGCGTTGATAATACCAAGTATTACACTTAGCAAAAGCACCTGCCAGATAGTATAATGTTTAAAAAATATAACCAGCGTTAATGCTACTGCCTGCACGAGTGAAAGCACCTGTGTTACCAGCAGCACCTTGTAGCGGTTATACCTGTCAGACACCACGCCGCCGAGGAAGGATAATATAAAGGAGGGAAACATAGTGGCAAATAATGTTACCCCCAGCATAAATTTTGAGTGGGTGAGAGAATATACTACCCAGCTAACAGCCGTTTTTTGCATCCAGGTGCCGATTAGCGAAATTGACTGCCCTGTAAAATATAACCTGTAATTGCGGCTTTTAAACGCGCTGAATGTGTTAACCTTCATATTTAGTACCATTTACACTCCGTCAAAATCAACAAGCTTCGTTAATGGCGCAATGGCCTGCTGTAATATGGCAAGATCTTTTTCTGTGCAGACCTCTGATAATGCCCGGTTAAGCCATTCATCTTTTTCATTACGGGCCTTGTACAAAACTGTCTGCCCGGCTTTTGAAAGTGATATGATGGTTTTGCGCCCGTCAGTAGCAGATGGCGTACGGGTAATGTAACCCAATTCATCTAAATGATTGAGTACCTGCGACATTGACTGTGCGGTTATTTTTTCCATAACTGCCAGTTCCGTTGGTAACAGTTCCTTATGCTGATCGAGCAAAGCCATGGTTGAACGTTCAGTAAGAGACAACCTTCCCGCTAAATCAGACTTTGTGCGCAGCTTTTTTACAAGTCTTGCCAGCACCGTTCTGAGTTCTGTAGATAATTGCCCTTTTGGTAAATCGCCTGCCATATAGTAAGGTAAACTTATAAGTTTACCTTACAAATATACAACAAAACACCAGTATCCTTTTTTAAATGTTTGTTTTGCAGCAATTTTAACAGTGAGGAGGTTTATTCCCCCGCTTTTACACGTTGGGGGCTTATTTCAAAAAAGCGGGTGGCTATGCCCAGGTAGCGTTGATATACATGGTATTTACCATCGGCACTAACAGTGTAGCCGGTTTGCCGGTAAATTGAGTAGATAACATAATCATGCTCCAGCCGGCCTTCCGTATAATCAAACATGCGGTAATTTTTGCGGTCGGGGTTGGTAATAGCGAGCAATGCAACAATCATTACAAGTGAAACCATTATAGAAGTTACAACCCTGCGCATAAGTAAAGGTACGGCAATACCGGGGTCTGTTTTTACAAAATCCGGGTACTATTCCTTTACGAACTTTTAAACAGTGTTGTTACTGGCAGCCCCGCCTGTAACACGTACCATATATGCACCAGCCGAAAGTGATTTTACGTTTACTGTTACTGTTGATGACCCCGCCCCCGCTAACTGCTGCCGGCGCATTAATACTTTCCCGCTCATATCATACACCTCTATTGCAACTTTTAATGAAGCCACAATGTGTATTTGCAGGGTAAGTACATCATATACGGGATTAGGATAAGCAATGGCCGCAAAGCCTGTTGCCTTATTATATAAGCTTATAGTTTTGCTGTAAGTAAAACTACCGTCCCTATCCGCCATTTTAAGGCGGTAATAACTGATTCATTATCATCCAGCCGGAACCGTTGTGAACTTATTTTTTTATAAGACAGTACAACTCCGTCAGCATTTGACTGAAAAATGCCAACTCCTGCATCAGTACCCATTAAAACAACATTTCCGTTAGATAACCGGCCCGTGTAAAACCCGTTGGCAGCAGGCTTTAAGCTTTCAATAAAGGAAGCCTGGCTAAAGCCAGCAAGGCATATTACATTAAAAATAAGCAGTAAAAGGGCTTTTATAAAAGAGGGTTGCATAATGTGTTTTTGGATTTTCAAATCTAATTTTTTGAGGTTACATTATAAATTAAATTGCTGTTACCCGGCAATTGGCTACGCTCTATTTAACTATTGGGTATTGTGTAAAAACCGGGGATGACGGGAAACACAAAGCCCCGCTCATTGCTGAACGGGGCTTTGCTATTAAATCAAATAAAAATAATAAACTAATCTTCCACTTTCACCCTGCCTTTGCTCTTTGCAATTACCTCTTCGGCTATGTTGTTAGGAGCAGGTGCATAATGGCTGAACTCCATGGTTGAAGTAGCACGGCCGCTTGACATTGAACGCAACTGTGTTACATAACCAAACATTTCGCTTAGCGGCACTTTAGCTTTAATAACCTGCAGGTTATTACGGCTGTCCATACCTTCCATCATACCGCGGCGGCGGTTAAGGTCACCTGTAACGTCACCCATATATTGGTCTGGTGTCACCACTTCAACTTTCATAATAGGCTCAAGTAATACAGGTTTTGCTTTACGGCCTGCTTCGCGGAAACCGCCGCGGGCACAAAGTTCGAATGACATTGAATCAGAGTCAACCTGGTGGAAGCTACCATCAAATACGCGCACTTTCATAGTTTCAACGGGGTAGCCTGCCAGTACACCTGTATTCATGCTGGTTTCAAAACCTTTCTGTATAGCAGGTACAAACTCGCGGGGGATTGAACCACCGAAAATGTCGTTTACGAACTGGAAGCGCTGGCCGGGGTTTGCTGTAAGCCATTCCTGGTCGGCAGGGCCTATTTCAAACTGTATGTCGGCAAATTTACCACGGCCACCGGTTTGCTTTTTCAGCACTTCGCGGTGTTCAATAGTATTATGGAAGGCTTCTTTATAGGCAACCTGGGGGTTACCCTGGTTAACTTCTACTTTAAACTCGCGGCGCATACGGTCAACAATAATTTCAAGGTGCAGTTCGCCCATACCTGAAAGAATAGTTTGGCCGGTATCTTCGTCGGTTTTTACACGCAGTGTGGGGTCTTCTTCCACCAGCTTTGCAATAGCCATACCCATTTTATCAACATCTGCCTGTGTTTTGGGCTCAACAGCTACTGAAATTACAGGCTCGGGTATGAACATGTTTTCCAGTATAATTGGATGGTTTTCGTCGCAAAGTGTATCGCCGGTTTTAATTTCTTTAAAACCTACGGCTGCGCCAATATCGCCTGCTTCAATAAAATCAATGGGGTTTTGCTTGTTAGCAAACATTTTCATAATACGGCTTATACGTTCGTTCCTGCCGCTGCGCATGTTTTTAACATAAGAACCTGCATCCAGGTGGCCGCTGTAACAGCGGAAGAATGCCAAACGGCCCACAAACGGGTCAGTCATAATTTTGAATGCCAGTGCACTAAATGGTTCTTTAGCGTCGGGTTTACGCGTCAATTCTTCACCAGTATCAGGGTCAGTACCTTTAATGGCCTCAATATCAACCGGGCTGGGCAGGTAACGGCAAACCGCGTCAAGTGCAGTTTGTACACCTTTATTTTTAAATGAAGAGCCGCACATCATAGGTACAATACTCAGGTCAATAGTGGCTTTGCGTATAGCTTCATGCACTTCTTCTTCTGTTATTGTGCCGGGGTCGTCAAAGAATTTTTCCAGCAGTTTATCGTCATATTCAGCTACAGCTTCTATCAGGTTTTGGCGCCACATCTGCACATCTTCTTCCATATCTGCGGGCACATCAATTTCATCAAAGGTCATACCCTCTGTTTCCATGTGCCAAACTATGCCTTTCATCTTAATAAGGTCAACAACACCTTTAAAATTATCTTCTGCACCA
>DASZUX010000117.1:0-3960 GCA_035547455.1 Chitinophagaceae bacterium | reverse complement strand
GCCAGCCTGCTTACGTTAGCGGTGTCAACCTGGCTGAGTGATGAGTATCTGATGCCCTCTTTTGAGCCCCCGTTTACTTCCCATTCAGTATAGGCTGCTTTTTGTTTGCAGCCTAACGCCGCTAAGCACAATGCCGCTAATGCTGCAATGCCGGTTTTTTTAATGGACATAGCTGTTGGTTTATGTTTGTATGGTGTTTTGCAAATAGTTTAGTTGCCCGCCTTTGTGCGGCGCTGCATCAGCTCCCGCCACGTGGTAAGAATGATATGTTCATTTTCAAGGGCTTTTTTAAAAGCCGGGTCAAGCATCGCCAGTAAATCCCCCCTGCGTACATCCCCGCTGCCGGTAATGTATTTAAACTGTGGAGAGGTGGCGGTGCAGTGCATAATTATCATGGTTACGCCGGGCTGCAGTTGTTTTAAGTCTGCAATATACCTGGCAGTTTTAAAGTGCTGCAGTTTTACATCATCGTTTTTGGCGCTGTCGGGTATCTGCCAGTCGTACGAGTTATTGTCAAGGTCATCCAGTACAGGCAAACCGGCATCCCACAGCATTTTGCCCTGTGCCTGTACCTTTTGTAAATCTATTTTTAAAAAGCGCAGTTGTGCCTGTATCATTTTATCGTTGCCTGCGGGCAGCATAACAGGTATGTGCTCTTCCATACCCACCTTAAGGTAACGTTCAATAAACCCCGGGGTGGCAAACAGGGTACCCATGTGAGAGTCTAAATGAGTGGGTGTAAAGCCCATGCTGCGTGCCCTTGCCAGTTGCGCCCTTATTTCTTTCTCCACCTCGTCGGGCGTGGCGTGCATAGCCACATCAGCTACTGACGGCCATAAGTCTCCCTCCTTATCCACAAGGCCGGGCACGGCGTCTTTACCCGCCAGCGGCCCCCAGCGGTAATCTTTCCACTCGCTTGTTAAGGTAAGGTGCAGTCCTGCATCAAGCTGCGGGTAGTCTTTAAGGCGGTGTACAAAGCCCGGCACCCAGGGGCAGGGCATCATAACGCTGGTGGATGTGGCAACGCCTTTTGTTATGGCTTCAAAAACACCTTCATTACTGTCGTAGCTCATGCCGGCATCGTCAACATGCAGTATCACCACTTTAGCGCCTTTGGGGTAGCCAAGTTTTTCAGCATAGGTGGTTCCTTCAGTTTGGGCGTGTAATACGGTGGTAACACAAACGGCGGTTATGGCGGCAATAATTTTTCTCATAAGCAATAAGCAACAGTTAATACATCAGCAGGGGTGAAGGTAGTAAAAAACTTGCTTTATAAATTGGTATATTTGGGCACTGGTTTTACTATGGCTAAGATATCAACACTGCGGTTTTATAAATTTAGTTTTGGCGCTTACAAATTGCTGCTTATTGCAATTGTAATATTTGCCTGGTTTGGCGACCCTGCACTGGGTATTGTGGGCGTTGACGAAGGCGGGCTTGATTTTTTTTCGGCCACCTTTTTTATTGCCAGCGTACTGCTTATTGTGCTGGGCCTTATACTGCAGTTTGTGCACCTGCCCGTGCGGCTGCGGCATACGTTTAGTTATATTGCCACCCTGCTTATTTTTATAACTGTGTTATACGATGCGTATGGTTTGTATGCTTCTTTTTCGGTGGAAGATTACAGCCTTATTTCTGCCTTCCTGCTGCTGTTCTCCATACTGGCAGGCATATCGTTCTATGCCGTATTTACAAAAAAAATACAGCCGTTAAGGTTTGCCCCGTAGCGCGCTCTCTACAAGGCCCCTTTCTTAACAAATTGTAAAAATTGCATGCCAATATGTAAAATATACTTTACATAATGAAAAGTTTATTTTACCTTAGCCTTGTAATTAAAAACACAACTACGTATGAAAATTAAAATGCTGCTGCCTAACAAATACAAACTGTTAGGCTGGTGCCTGGTACTGCCATCTTTTATAATGATGATGTTGTATTTGTATTTGGATATTGACATTCCGTTTTTGGATTATTCTTCCGGTAAAACGGATAACCTCTTTAACGGGGCCACCCTGTTTAACATAAGCACCACCAATTTTACTGATGAAATTGCCGGTGTGCTGCTGATAGCCGGCCTGCTGCTGGTAGCATTTTCCCGCGAGAAGACAGAGGATGAGAGAACAATAAAATTACGGCTTGAATCGCTGCTGTGGGCAGTACTTGTAAATTCAATACTCGTTATACTGGCGATAATACTTATATACGGAACACTATTTTTGCAGGTGATGGTATATAACATTTGCACGCCGCTGATAATTTTTATAGCGCGTTTTAACTACGTAATGTACAGGGAACGAAAGACACTTAAAAACGAGGAGGCTGTATGAAAAACACCTTGCGGGTAGAGCGTGCCATATTAAACCTTACACAAGCTGAACTGGCCGAAAAAGTAAGCGTTTCGCGCCAGACGATAAATGCCATTGAAAGCAATAAATACGTACCTTCTACCGTGCTGGCGCTGAAGCTTGCCGCGGTTTGCCACAAGAAGGTGGAAGATATTTTTATACTGGAAAGCACTGATTGATTTTACTGCACCAATTACAGGAATAGGTACTTTTTTAAACACATTTAAAAAACAACAAGATGAAAACAACAATCGCAAAGGCGAAAGGCAGCGCTATGCTTATATGCGCCGTGCTGCTTACAACAGTAATAATGCTTGCATCATGCAAAAAAAACGCTGACACAGTTGCTGCGCCAGCGGGAAACGATATACAGGCGGCAGCCGGTATATTAAATGGGGAAACCCTTAGTGGTAATATTGTTACAGGCCAGGGCGGGGATAATAACCTGGTAATTGTTTTTAACAGGGGGCACAAATATGTGCTTATTCAAAAAATACCGGGCATACCCTGTGAAACTGAAGGAGAAATCAAATCTGCAGAGATGGTTACTTCAAAATACGGGGTAATGATAAAAGACGATATGGCAAATAAAGTATGGCTGTTTGCCAATAATGATAAAGAAAGCCAGCAAAAAATTGAAAGTGTAAAAAAACAATTAAGCGGCAGCTATGTAACCGCAACGGTATTTGGCACAACCATAATAAACCAGGATTTGTAATATTAACTACTGTATATTGGTGTGGCACCCTGTTGCTTATGCAGCAGGGTTTTGGTGTGTAAGGTTGCAGGGCAGAAGATTTTTATTGAATAACCCTGAACGTAATATTTACCCTGGGCCCGGTAGCTGTGCTTGTTTTTGGTAACTGGTGCTGCCAGTAATGCTGTGTTTGCCCACGCATTAATAAAAGACTGCCATGCGTAAGCTGAATATTACGTACAACTGATTTATCCGCATAGTTACGAAACTGGAATTTACGTGCTGCCCCAAAACTTACGGAGGCTATAACCGGGTTTATACCCAGCTCTTTCTCGTCGTCGCGGTGCCAGCCCATACTGTCGTTACCATTGCGGTAGTAATTTAGCAGGGCGCTGTTAAAGCAGGCGCCCGAAAGCGCTTCTGCCCTTTGCTTTATTTGCAGTAATACGAGCGTCCATGCCTGCGGTTGCATGGTTATGCCCGAATAGCTGTAACTTTTGCCGGCATCACCATACCAGGCGGTAAGGCGCGGCTGCATTACCTGTTTACCAAACATTTTTATTGCTTCGTGTTTCCAGCCTGTTTCATTCAACAGTTGCGTAAAATAATTATCACTTTCAGCCGTGGTAAATGCACCCGGTAAAAACAATGCTTCCCCCTTAAAAGGAAGGAGGTTTGCGTTGCTGCTGAAAAGAGAATGCTGCATTGGCACCGTTATTTTATTTGCTGTTTCCAAATTAAATATTTTTCATGCAGGCAATGCCCGCAGGGCCTGTAGCCTGCAGCAGCCGCTTCTTCTTCGCCGGTAAAGAAAACCCTGTTTTGCGCCTTCATTCGTTTACCCGAAGCACAGCGTAATGTGCCGTATATTTTTAACGCCGCATTGCCCGCCATGGTTATTTGCCCTGCTTTAATCAT
>DASZUX010000116.1:0-2275 GCA_035547455.1 Chitinophagaceae bacterium | reverse complement strand
GGCAAGCTTTGGTGTCATTGCAATTTTGTTTACCCGGTGATACTGTTGAATACCGGTGATATGAAGGTAGCTAATCAACCCCACTAAAAGTACGCTAAAATAAATGAGTAAAGGGAGGCATAAAATAATAGATTTGCCTGTAAAAGGCTGCCAGTGAAAAGATGCATCTTAATCTTAACCGCTATTGTTATTTGCGTTACAGTATTTGCGCAGCATAGTGATGCAGAAAAGCACCTGCTGAGCCATGACTCTATTGCACCTGTGGGCATTATACCGGGCTTATCTGACACTGAATTACTGGAGGTGGTGCAGCGGCAAACTTTCCGCTATTTCTGGCACTATGCGCACCCGGTAAGCGGCCTGGCGCGTGAAAGGGATAATACGGTGCATGGAGATTATTATTGGGATTATATAAATGAGGCCTATAACGAGCCTAATTTCAGCCAGTACACCTATGGGCCGGAAGCCTGCGCAATTGGCGGCACAGGCTTTGGCATAATGGCTACTATAGTAGCCATAAACCGCGGCTGGGTGGGCAGGGATACCGCCCTGAAAAGACTGGTTAAAATGGTGGATTTTTTAAACAGGGCAGACAGTTACCATGGCATCTTTCCGCATTTTATGAACGGTGCAACAGGCAAAACCATCCCTTTTGGCAAACTGGACGACGGTGCTGACTTAGTAGAAACATCATACCTGCTAATGGGCCTTTTATGCGCACGCGAATATTTTAGCGGCGATACGCCCCTGGAAAAATATTTTCGCAACCGGGTAAATACCTTGTGGGATGCCGCCAACTGGAACTGGCATACAAAAGGAGAGAATAAACTGCTGTACTGGCACTGGAGCCCATGGAACGACTGGGACATGAACTTTCCTATAAGGGGTTATAACGAATGCCTTATAACATTTATAATGGCGGCTTCCTCCAAATGGCACCCGATACCGGTTGAAGTGTATAACTATAGCTGGAAACAAAGCGAATCGTATTACAACGGCAAAACTTATTACGGTATAAAACTGCCATTGGGTTTTGAATATGGCGGGCCGCTGTTTTTTACCCAATACACTTACCAGGGCATTGACCCCAATGGGTTAAAAGACAGCGCTGTTGATTACTGGCAGCAGAATGTTAACCACACGCTTATTAACCGTGCCTGGTGTATTGACAACCCGCAGCATTTTAAGGGCTATGGAGAAAATTGCTGGGGGCTAACTGCCGGCGACAGCTATCATGGTTATATAGCCCATTGCCCGCAGGAGGATTCAGGGGTTATACAGCCTACTGCAGCACTTTCTGCTTTCCCGTACACGCCACAATACAGTATGCAGGTATTAAGACACCTGTATTATGACCTGGGAAGCAAAATTTGGGGACCTTATGGTTTTGCAGATGGTTTTAGCGAAACAAAAAACTGGTATGCAAAAACGCATCTTGCTATTGATGAAGGCCCTATTGTAGTGATGATTGAAAACTACCGTACCGGCTTACTCTGGCGGTTGTTTATGAATATACCTGAAATACAAAACGGGTTAAAAAGGCTTGGATTTACAAGCAAATACTTTAAGTAATTAATAATGGGCAACAAAAGGTTAACTTATAATAATTTTTATTAGATAATTTTATAATACAAAACACTCGCGGTATGAAGTTTATCAGCATTTGTATTTCTATAGTTTTTATTTCGGCTTTTTACACTGCAACCGCCCAGCAACCTCCTTTTTGGAATGATATCCAGCATTTTAAAAAGAAAGATTCATTAAACCCACCGCCGCAGAATGCTATTTTGTTTGTTGGCAGTTCCTCGTTTACCAAGTGGACAGATGTACAAAATTATTTCCCTTCCCACACCATCATCAACCGGGGGTTTGGCGGTTCGTGCCTGCCGGATGTAATACGTTATGCAGATGATATTATATTTCCGTACCACCCAAAGCAGGTAGTAATTTATTGTGGTGAGAATGATTTTGCTGCTTCTGATACTGTTACGGCAGCAACGGTGGTAAACCGTTTTAAGCAGTTATTCGGCATGATACGAAAAAAAATTCCGGGTGAAAATATCGTGTTCATTTCAATGAAACCCAGCCCCAGCAGGAAAAAACTGTGGCCCAAAATGATTGAGGCAAATAACACCATACAGCGGTTTTTGAACAAGCAGAAGAATGCTTCTTTTGTAAATGTGTTTCCTTTAATGCTTGTAAGCAGTAACCAGGCAATACCTTCAATTTTTTTAAGCGATAGCCTGCACATGAACGCAAGCGGTTATGCTATATG
>DASZUX010000115.1:0-5252 GCA_035547455.1 Chitinophagaceae bacterium | reverse complement strand
TCGGCGCCAAACTGCACACCGCTCCTTTCCAAAAAGTCAACCAACTCCTGCTTTTCAAAATTCTTGGTACCGTTAAAGCTCATGTGCTCGGTAAAATGTGCCAGGCCTACCTGGTTATTATCCTCCATTATTGAGCCGGTATGCACTACCAGGCGGAGTTCAGCCCTGTTTTTAGGCTCCTGGTTTTTTTCAATATAATACGTAATGCCATTGGGCAGTTTGCCTTTAACAACCTTAGGGCTTATGGGTATAGGTTTATCCCCGGCGGCGGTTTGTGCCGGCGCCTGCACTGTAACAAACAGTGCCACCACAACAAAAACATTCAAAAATGCCAATCGTTTCATATTAAATCGTGTTTAATACGAAGTAAACTAAAAATACTGAAACGCCGCAAGCGAAAAATGAAGAATGGTTGTGCATAACCGTTAAAAATTAAGCATTTAAGCGCTCTTTAGCATTATATAGCGGCCTTTGCCCTTAGAAGGGGTAAAATGTGTTTGTTTTACACAATTCTTTATAATACTTTTATCGCACTAAATAATGCCGTATGCTTTCAAAAGGACTGCTTGCTGTTTTACTGGCTGCTATATTATTTTTTTCATGCAGCAACAATGCAACCACAACAGCTACAACGGAGTTAACCAATACTGATACCGCCGTTATTGACGGGCACCCCGCATGGATAATGCAGGGCAACATATATGAAGTGAACGTGCGCCAATATACGCCGGAAGGCACTTTTAAAGCCTTTGAAGCCAATTTGCAAAGACTAAAGGATATGGGCGTACAAACACTTTGGTTTATGCCCATAAACCCTATAAGCAAAACCGGCCGCAAGGGTGTATTAGGCAGCTATTACGCCTCAGCCAATTACACTGCCGTTAACCCGGAGTTTGGCACCATGGAAGACTGGAAGGAGCTTGTGAACAAATGCCATGATATGGGCTTTAAGGTGATATTGGACTGGGTGCCCAACCATACAGGCGCGGACAACTACTGGCTTACCGCCCACCCAGATTTTTATGTAAAAGACAGCACAGGCAAAGCGGCTATACCCAACGGATGGGACGATACCCGCCAGCTTGATTACAAGAACCCGGTAATGTGCGACAGCATGATTAACTGCATGAAGTTTTGGCTGGAGCAAAGCAATATTGATGGTTTCAGGTGCGATTATGCCGTAGGCCCTACCAAAGAATTCTGGAAAAGGTGTATTGACAGCCTGCGCAAAGAAAAAAATGTATTTATGCTTGCTGAAGCTGATGCTGCATGGCTGCATGATGCAGGTTTTGATGCAACCTATACATGGAGCGAGTTTAATGCAATGAAGGATGTTGCCGCCGGCAAAAAGCCTGCTACAGCTATTGACAGCGCTATAGCTGTGCTTGACAGGGATTTTCCGGCCAATGCGTTAAAAATGTATTTTACCAGCAACCACGATGAAAATAGCTGGAACAAGGCTGATTATGGTACTATGCCCGGCCCTGTACATGCCCCATTTGCAGTGCTTACGCAAACCATTGGCCGCAGCGTACCTTGTATTTACAGCGGGCAGGAAGAACCATTTTTGGACAGCATAAGCTTTTTTTATAAAGACACAATTACCTTTGGCAAATATGCACGCGCACCATTTTACAGCACCTTACTGCATTTACGCAACACTGACCCTGCCTTAGCAGCCAATGCTTCGTTTACAAAGCTTAAAACAGGCAAGGATGCAGCCATATATGCTTACACAAGGGAAAAAGACGGTAAAAAAGTGCTGGTGCTGCTTAACCTAAGCAAAGCCCCCGTTACATTTACACTGGGTGATGCAAACATTGAAGGCAGCTTTAAAAATGTATTTGCCGGCAGTAATGAAAATATTAAAAAAGGCCAGCCTTTTACGTTACCTGCATGGGGATACACTGTATATGCCAATTAGCCTTTAAGCGTTATATTTGCTTTTACAGGTACTATGCGCTGTTTATAGTAAGCACATTAATACCTTTAAACAACTTACTGGTCTTCAATGCTGTCAAAAAAAGCTAAATACGCTATTAATGCACTCGTTTATCTTGCCCGGGAAAATAAAGGCAATGAACCTATACAGATAAGTACCATTGCCAAAAATGAAAAAATACCCCGTAAGTTTCTGGAAGCAATACTGCTCGACTTAAAAAATGCCGGCATGCTAAACAGCAAAAAAGGCAAGGCCGGTGGTTACTTTCTTCAAAAATCAGCAGATGAAATAAATATTGCTGATGTAATACGCCTTTTTGACGGAGCCATTGCCCTTATACCCTGCGTTGCGCATCTTTATTATGCGCGTTGCGAAGAATGCAGGGATGAAGCGACCTGCGGCATAAGGGATGTTTTTGCCGAGATAAGGCTTGAAACAGTAAAAATGCTTAAAAACGCTACCCTTACAGATATCGTACAGCGGGAACAAAGGCTATCGGGTAAAAAAGAAATGGCATGATCATATCGCTTTTTTTAACCAAAATTTTTAATATTATCCTATTAATTCGATAGATGGCGACGCTACTCTTTTCTAAGAGAGACGTTCTATTTTAATTCTTTTATAAATAAAGTGGTTTACTCAGATATATAAAAAGGGGCCTAAACCCCTTTTACCTTTGTTAACTGCTTACAACTAAACCTGTTCATGTATTACCTGGGGCTATTTAAAAACCCATCAACAGTTATAGCCAGGTAATAAATTCCCCGTATCTCCGGGCCGCCCACATACTGAAAGTATGGCGTGTTAAAAAGATTTGAAGCTCCCAGCTTAAGTGTTGAATACAACCGGGGTAAACGGTAAGTAACCTGCGCATCTATGGTACTGTATGCCGGCACAGTACCGTTACCAAACAGGTTTTGCCAGTAAAAACTATTTTGCCAGCGCCACACAATGTTGAAGCCCAGGTTTTTGGTTATCTCCCTGTTGCCAAAGCTAAGGTTGGTAAACCAACCAGGCGTATTAAAACCGGGTATCAGCGCATCTGAGGCGGTTTTGTCTTCAACAAGCACATTATGGTTTATATTGCCGCTTATAGTATATTGTTTATACAGCACATAGCTTATGCTTAAGGCGGCACCATAATTGCTTACCGTACTGCTGCTGTTTGTCCACACTCGATAGCGGTTTTGCTGGCTCTTATCCGTCATCTCATGTAATATAACGGTGGCATCGGCCGGGTTGTCAATATTTCCTGTTTTGGGCACCACAACTTCAATTTGCCCTATAAAGTTTTTATAGGTGCTGTAATAGGCATCTGCATCAATAAACAATTTGTTTTGAAGCAATGAAGCTTTGTAACCGGCTTCAAACGCATGCACTTGTTCCGGCTTTATTGCATCAAGATCTGCAGCCTTCAAAATACCGGCATTAGCAGTTTCTGCTGCCGGCTGCGATAAGCCATTGTTTTTCGATACTGTTACCGCTGTACCATAACTGGTAACGGTAGTGGTTAAATACGAGTTTCTAAAATAACCAAGTCCCTGCTCAATAAATCCAAGACCGCCTACGCGTCTTACACCGCCATTATTAACAAATGAGAATGCCTCAAACAGCGAAGGGAACCGGTACCCGGTTTGGAACGAAAAACGCAGGTTTTGCTTTTGCTTAAAGGTGTACACTGCAGACACACGAGGATTAAACTTACCACTGAAATAATCATTCTTATCATACCGCAGTGAGGCGGTAAGGTTAAGCTTATTTGAAAAAAGTTTTTTTGATGCCTGTACAAAGCCGCCGGTTTTACTATAATAAAGATCTTTACCGCCGGGATGGTTACGCTTGTCAAGCGGCAGCCTGAAATCAACAAAATTGTTACCATCAGGTATAATTTGATAAGTACGGCCATCAACACCCACCAATACATCTGCAAATTTAATATAACGGTTAAGCCCCCACGTGGCATCAACCTGGTAAAAACGGCTCATCTGCAGCAACCTCGCCCCACCTGTGGTATCGGTGGGGTCGTTTGAGGTAGGGTAAATATCCCAGTCGTTCCTCGCCTTAATTTTAGCCACCTGGGCGTTAAATGCCGCAGTGCCCGGCATAAAACGACCCGCGTCTGCCGCAGCCCTTGCTGCACGATGTGCAGCCAGCAGTACCTGGGGAATGTATGACTGGCCGGCCTGTAACACGGGTAATAAACCATTCAGCTTAGCGGTGTAGATGGCTGTCCATGCCTTATCTGTCCGGAACGATTTTTCAAGGTTATCCGCCAGGGGGTTCATGTTATAGCTGTCATGGGTATTTTCCAGGGATACGTAAGCCCTTATGGTAAAGTCCGGGTGCACTATTTCAATTTTATGATTTTGAACCACCACCCCACGCAGGCCGATGCGGTTACCGCGCTGAAAAAAGCCATCCATTTGCCCATACCTGTATGCATAAGTTATTTGCAGTTTAGGAGTAATCTTGTAGCTTAATGTAATATCACCCTTAAGGTTTTTTGATGCGTAATCGCCAACCAGGTCTTTTTCCCAATAGCCAGTTCTGTGTACGGTGTACTGCTTCCCGTTTTTATCGGTCACCACTATATTACTGTTATCACCGTATTTATTCCACGCGTCGTTTGCAATATTGTTCGCGCCGTTTAAAATGGGAAATGAAGGGTTGAGGTTAGGGCTAAAGTCTGTATGATTGTCTGCAACCCAGTCCTGTCCCTGGAAATAGGTAAAATTAATTTTAAAGGCAAACTTATTATTAAAGGCCTTTGCATAACGGATGGAGGTTTCGGTTAATATTTTTGCGCCGCCATCATCGCCAAGGTGGTTTACCCCGGTTTTTTGATAAATACTTAGCCCCTGGTATTTAAAAGGATCTTTTGTAATAAGATTAGCCATGCCATTTAACGCGTTCATACCATATAAAGCCGATGACGCTCCGGGAGTTACCTCAATACTCAGTATGTCAAGTTCTGAAGGGCCAATGGCGTTGCCCAACGGTACGCCAAGGGTGGCAGCCTGGTTATCTATACCGTCAATCAACTGCATAAACCTGAAATTATTAGGCACATTAAACCCACGGGTATTAAAAACCTTAAAGGTTAAGCCTGCTGTGGTCATTTGAACGCCTTTCAGGTTGCCGATAGCATCGTAAAAAGATGCAGAGGGGGTTTCTTTTAAAGCCCTCAGGTCAAGCTTTTCAATTGTAACAGGCGACTGCAGCAGGTTTTCCTGCTTGCGGCTGGCGGTTACTACTACCTCGTTCGCGAGGTAAGTTTGTGTGTTTAGCGCAATACGCAGGTTTGATCCTT
>DASZUX010000114.1:0-2894 GCA_035547455.1 Chitinophagaceae bacterium | reverse complement strand
TGACCGACACCATGTGGGTCACTCCCAACCAGTTTATGTACACTATAGCCGTTAGGGATGCACAGTATGCAATACCTGATACCGCTGAAACAACGCCGTTTAATTACCAGCAGCGGCAAATACAAGAAAATAAACGCAGGCAGCGGCTTAGTGATTCGTTAAAAAATGCCCTTATAAAACAAGGTTATGTTGTGCAGCCTGAATCAATCATGGAAACGTACAGTACTGATTACGATTCCAGGCCTTATGCAATCCTGATAATTACTTCTACGTTGGATTCATTAAACCTTCTTTACAACGTGGTAAAGAACAGTACTATTTTTTTTGGCAATCTAACTTCCCGAAAATCCACCTCTGAAGAAAGCTTGCAGCAACAATTATTACAGCACATTCTTACCAAGGCAAAAATTAAAGCATCTGCTATTGCATCCATGAGTAAGCTTACGCTGGGTAACATTCTTTCTGTAAAAGAAACACCCGGACAGTTAGAAGGATGGGTTGCCTACCCTCCTTTAAGTGCCTTAGAAACAAGCGTTATACCCGGCTGGCATACAACCCTTTATCCCCGCAGGTATCTTAGTGACGGAGATAATGAACCAGAATATAAATATCAAATAAAAAATACCCTTACCGTACGCTTTGCTGTTTATGATGGTTACAAGACTCCTTAATTTAATAACAATCGCTGCTTGAAACACATACCAAAAATGCGTTTACTCTTTCTTTTCCTTCGTTTTCTTCCTTAGCCTTATATTCAGTATCTCCACGGCAAAAGAGAAAGCCATGGCAAAATATATATAACCTTTATCAATATGGCTGCCATGCAGGGGTTCAAGTCCTTCAAAAAACAGGCTAAAACCTACCATAAGTAAAAACGACAGGGCCAGCATTTTAAGTGATGGATACTTGTCAATAAACGAAGCAATTTTTGCCGAGAAAAAAAACATCAGTATCATGGCTATAACTACGGCCACCATCATAATTTCTACATGGTTGGCCAGCCCCACGGCCGTAATAATACTGTCGAATGAGAACACGGTATCTACCAAAATAATCTGTGCTATCAGCGCGCCAAAAGCAGTACCTTTTGTTTTAGTACTTTCTTCTTCATGTTTTATATCAAACTTTTCATGAATTTCTGATACAGTATTATACAGCAAAAACAGGCCACCGCAAAACATAATAATATTGCGCAGGGTAAAACCGGCATGCTTGTCGTTAAAATTAAATCCAAACAGTTCTTTATTGCCATGCTTTACAAGCGTTGTCAGCAAAAGCAGCAGCCCTACGCGTACCGCTATACCGGCAACCATCCATACCCTTCGTGCTGCAAGCCTTTGCTTTGGTTCGGGCATTTTTCCCATAATAATAGAAACAAATATTACATTGTCAATACCCAGTACAATTTCCAGTATTGCCAGGGTAAAAAGGCTTACCAGCGAGTCAAACGAAATAAGCGGCGCCATGTAGTTATTTTATGTGTTAGATGTTTTTGCAAGGTAACGGCAAATATTTTTGGCTATAGCAGGCCCTTCGTAAATAAACCCTGTCCAAACCTGTAACAGCGTTGCCCCGGCGGTTAGTTTTTCTTTGGCATCCGGCCCTGTAAAAATACCTCCGCTGGCAATCAGCGGTATAGCGCCCTGCAAATGATTGCAAATATATTGCACTACATGTGTGGAACGGTCTCGTAACGGGGCTCCGCTCAGGCCACCGGCCCCTATTTTTTCACTCTTAACTTTTGACCTTTCGCTCAATCCCTCCCTGCTTATAGTTGTATTGGTAGCTACCAGCCCGTCAAGCTTTACCTCAAACGCAAGCGATATTATATCGTCAAGCTGGCTGTTTGTAAGGTCTGGGGCAATTTTGAGCAGCAGCGGTTTTTTTGCCGTTTTGCCGTAGTTTATATCCTGTAATTGAGACAGTATCTTTCGCAGCGACTCTTTTTCCTGTAATTCACGCAATCCCGGCGTGTTGGGGCTGCTTACATTTACTACAAAATAATCCACGCAATCAAACAGGCCGTTAAAGCATATTTCATAGTCTTTCCAGGCATCGTCGTTAGGTGTAACTTTGTTCTTGCCAATATTTCCTCCTACTATCATCGTGGTTCCGGCGTTTGCCGCTGTATGCTTCCCGCTTTCTTTCCTTTCCCTCAACCTGCGGGCCACCGTCTCAACACCGTCATTGTTAAAACCCATGCGGTTTATAAGCGCCTTGTCCTGCTTCAGCCTGAAAAGCCTTGGTTTGTCGTTACCCGCTTGTGGCTTAGGGGTTACGGTACCCACTTCCACAAAGCCAAAGCCCAGCAGTTCCAGTTCATCCAAAAACAAGGCGTTCTTGTCAAAGCCCGCTCCCAGGCCCACCGGGTTTTTAAAAGTAAGCCCCAGAACATTTTTTTTCAGTGCTTCATGACGATATTGAAATGAAGCCTCCAACAGACTTTTTACACCCGGCATTTTACTGCTACGCTGCAGGGTGTTCATAGCAAAATAATGCACACGTTCTGCATCAAAACCAAAAAGTATATTGCGTACCAGGGGGTAAAACATGCTGCAAAGAAAATGATTTATCGGATGCTGTAACCCGGTGGGTTAAACATATACAAAGCAACAATTTCAAGATATACCCTAAAACTATAAATATCTGCCTGGTTCTGCACAAGCAGGGCCGTCTTTCTACTCAGCTTTTGGCTTGTTTCAAAAGCTGAGTAGAACGTAGTCGGCAGGGAGAATTAATACCTTAAATGATGTGCTGCGGGTAAACACTGTAAAAGTAGTTTAAGGATTTAAAACATTTTCGCCCAATTTAGTTGCATAAACAACTTTTCGCTAATTTTGGAATAACTAAATTGTTGCCGTATGCAGGAAGCATATATAGTGGCCGGTTACCGC
>DASZUX010000113.1:0-11348 GCA_035547455.1 Chitinophagaceae bacterium | reverse complement strand
CCTGCAATCTTTATGTTGCATATAATGCCTGCACCGCCAGCCATTAAAGCAATGCCGCAAAGCTGTGTCCAGAAAATATCACCCGGAAGCCATGAAGGAACCAGTGTTTTAACAAACTGGGTATATAAAAAATGGTCATATCCAAAAATCACCATCATCACCCCAAAAAAGTAACGGCCGCACACGGATAATTTATTAAGCATCAAGAAAAAACTGCCCTGCGTTTTTTGAGGGTATAGGGCTGCTATTATAAATGCTCCTCCGCTAAATGCAAGTGCCTTCAGGGTGTCGGTCCACGAACCAAAATGCGCTGGGTATAATGACAATACTGCCGGCACATGAAAACATACTACAGAAACAAGAAAAAACAGGCCCGTCAGCAGTGCAGCCTGCTTACCCATTTTGCCGGTTATCATGCACGCGGCAACTGTAACAAAACCAAGATTAAAAACATACGCCCAAACTGCCGGCGAACCCAGCCACGCAGGTACTACCGGCATAATCACCGGGCGGGGTGCATTGTACATTACCTGCAGCACTACAAAACCTGCCAGGCAAATGGCAAAAAAAATGATGCTTAACTTATGTAATTGCGGCATACTTTTCATCAGTTGTTGTGTTGTTACTTAGCAATAGCCCGGGAGGGTGAAACATTGTGCTTAAATGCCTGCCTGGTAGTCATTGTTTTTCTTTTGTAACAGTTCCGTTTTACAATGTTTCACCCCGGTAATTAATTTCTTTCCCGGGTTAGGTGCTAATTTTGGTCTTTAATCATCTCTAAACTCTTTCCTGTCTGTTGGCCTTTGAATGGTGTAAAATTGCAGAAGCAGCAGGGCTAAGGCAAATCACAGCATGTACAAGTTGAAACATGTTGAAACACGGCTGGTACATGCTTGTTTTAAACAACATTTTATAAATTGCAGTTATGCTTTCCGATGAAATTTTATTGGAGAAGGCCAGGAAACTGGTAGAAAACCGCAGCGGCTGGGGGTGCAGCGACGACTGGACTAACAGTGATTTTATAGCCCTGAGCGAAAAAATTCAGCAGGATACAGGCGTAAGTATAAGCCATATAACATTAAAGAGACTTTGGGGTAAAGTTAAATACGACAGCCTGCCCAACACTCATACACTTGACACCCTGGTGCGTTTTACGGGTTATGAAAACTGGCGTGCGTTTAAGCAGAAAAATGGTAACGGGCACGTTGTTAACCAGGTAGAAGAGCAAAATATTATACCAAAAGGGCCTGCAGCGCCACCTAAAAAAGTTAATGGCTGGGTAACCATTGGCGGTATTTGCCTTGCCGGCATTGCAGTGTTATGCGCATTGTTTTTTATACCGGTTCGTAAAGACAAGATTATACCCGCTGATTACAGGTTTAGCAGTAAAACAGTGGTGGCGCAGGGTTTGCCTAACTCAGTTGTGTTTGATTATAACGCAGCCAAATCACCGTACGATTCTGTTATTATTCAACAGTCGTGGGACAAGCACCTGCAGGTAAAAGTGCCGCGGAACGGCAGCCAGCATACCAGCATATATTATTATCCCGAATATTACCATGCCAAGCTTATTGTTGGCAACCAGGTGGTGCAGCAGCACGACTTGCTGATAAAATCCGGCGGGTGGACACCGATGATAATACGCTCGCCTGCACCCTTGTACCTGGATAAAAACGAATGCATGAAAAACGGCATGTTTGCCATAACCCCGCAACAGGTTACAGCACATAATATTTCCCTGGAACCAGATGTGCCCAATGTGCTTATGGCTAACGTACAAGACTTTGGCGAAATATATTCCGACGATTTTACTTTTGAAACCCGCCTGAAGGCCGATTATAAAGAAGGCTCTGCTATATGCCAGTCGGCCAAAATTTACCTGATTTGTAAGGAGACAGGGATTTGGATACCCCTTAGCGCCAAAGGGTGCGTATCGTCACTTGACTTGCTTTTTACCAATTACTATAAATCCGGCAAGCAGCAGGACTTATCAGGTTTTGGCGTAGATTTCAGCAAATTTGTAAAGGTGCGTATTGAAAGCAAAGGTGGTAAAGCCAGCATTTTTATTAATGATACGCTGGTTTATACCATACCCGGGCAGGTACGCAAAACCAAAATTTATGGCATTGATTTCCAGTTTCAGGGCGCGGGAGCAGTAGATTATGTAAGGCTAAACAACCATAAGGTGCATTATGACGAGGAGTTTTAAAATACAACCTGTATGGGCTTAGATGCAGTGGAACTGGTAGTTGAAATTGAGAAGGTGTTTAAAATAAGCATTCCCAATGATGCCGCAGCCGCCATAATAACAGTGGAGGATTTTTATAACGTGGTAGAAAAATATGTTGAAGGGCGAGGCTATTATACGCGGGCAGATATTGAAAAAACAATAAAATATATTATTGCAGAATTTACCGGCATACCATTAGATAAAATAACACCCGATAAACATCTTTGCGAGGATCTGGGGCTGGATTGAGGAGTTACTTTATGCACTGGCATACACCATAAACTCCCAGGCCTGCATTTCAAAGTTTTCTGTGCCGGTTAAAGTGTAAGAAAGGCCTGATGACACATTGGTGTAATTGCCCTGCAACTGTGTATGCTTTATAATAAGTTTGAGCTTGTCAACCTGCGAAAAATTAAGCAGCACTAATACTTTGCTATTTTCATCCTGCAGCAGGTAGCCAAAAATCTTGTCATCGTGGCCGGTTTCCAGTATGTATGGCTGCACATCGCCCTGCAGGCAGGTATGGGTTGTGCGCAGGGCCAGCATATTTTTATAAAAATTATGCAATACTAATGTAGGTTTCCAATCAATAAAATCCTTCTCAAAAAACTTCAGTCGTTTAACATTTGGCAATTCCTGGCCGCTGTAGATTAATGGCATGCCAGGCCAGGTAAGCGTAAATACTGCAAATGCTTTAGCTGCGCCCAGGTATTTTTCATACTCGGTGCCATTCCAGCTATTTTCATCGTGGTTGCTTGTAAAATATAATTTTCTTGCGCCTTTGGGGTATTGTGCATACTTATACAGCACATCCTTCATTTGCGCTATTGATGCCTGGCCTTTTGCTACCTTCTCCGATACATGCATCCATTCCCAGGCATAAGTTACGTCAAATACGGCGTGGTATTCAATGTGGTCACATTCCGCCAGCCAGAACAGTGGTTTAAGTTCATCACACTGCTCCTTTGCCTCCAGCCAAAACTCCAGTGGCACAAGGTGTGCCATATCACACCTGAAACCGTCAATATTACATTCCTCAATCCAAAAGCGCATACACTTAATCATTTCGTCCTGCATGTCAGCTTTTGTATAATCAAGGTGTATAACATCTGCCCAGCCATAGCGCTCGGAAAAATTGCCGTCACTGTCATGTACATACCAGTCTTTATGCCTGGCCACCCAATCATGGTCGCGTGCTGTATGGTTGGCTACCCAGTCAATAATCACCTTCATGCCCATATTGTGTATGGCAGCCACCAATGCTTTAAAATCCTGCATGGTGCCAAATTCAGGGTTTATTGCTATGTAATTGCTGCAGGCGTAATAACTGCCAAGGCCGCCCAGCCGCTTTTGCTTACCTAGGGGTGTAACAGGCATAAACCACAAAATATCAACGCCCATATCTTTAAGCCGGGGCAGGTGTTTTGCAAAAGCTGCAAAAGTGCCTTCGGCAGTGTATTGGCGTACGTTTACCTCGTATATACCGGATGCCTTAAACCGGCCCGTTACTGTATTATCGTTATTCATAAAAGTATACAACAAATAAACGTTATTATTGCGTAATAACACATGAGCGGCAATAATTTAAAGCGTAAAATAACCCTGCTGCAGGCCACTGCCATTAACATGACGGAAATGGTAGGCATAGGGCCTTTTGTAGTGCTCAGCACCGTGGCCGGCATAATGCAGGGACCATCCTTTTTGTACGCGTGGCTTGCCGGCGCTTTTTTAGCATTTGTTGATGCAATGGTATGCAGCGAGCTTGGTGCAGCGCTGCCCTTGGCCGGCGGCAGTTATAATTTTATAAAAGCAGGGTATGGCCCCAAATGGGGTAGGCTGATGAGTTTTTTGTTTGTTTGGCAAACAATGATACAGGCACCGCTGGTGCTGGCTTCTGCAGCCATAGGGTTTACAAAATATTTTAGCTATTTAGTGCCGGTAGCGGGTTTGCAGGCCCGGGCTGTTAGCGGGGGTGTTGTAGTGCTGATAGTACTTATGCTGTACCGCAAAATTGAAACCATTGGTAAAATAAGTATTTTGCTGTGGGGGTGTGTGCTGGCAACCATTGCCTGGGTTATTGGCAGCGGCATAGCACATGGTAATTTTGGGCAACCGGTTATAAATGTTAACAACGGGCTGCAATTAAACCGGGGCTTTGCGGCAATGCTTGGCCTTGCAAGCGTTAAAACGGTGTACAGCTACCTTGGGTATTATAATGTATGCCACCTGGGTAGCGAAATAATACGGCCACAAAAAAATATACCGCGCAGCATGTTTATTTCCATCGCCGGTATTGCATTGCTTTACCTGCTGATGAATATAAGCGTTGCATCGGTACTGCCATACAACGTGATTGTTAAGAGTGATTTTGTGGTAAGCGAATTTGTGCAAACACTGCAGGGCAATACAGTAGCCAATATTGTTACCCTGCTTATTTTAATAGTCGCTTTTGCATCCATTTTTTCAGGAACGCTTGGTTACTCCCGTGTGCCGTATGCTGCTGCAAAAGATGGTTCGTTTTTTAAAGTATTTGCAAGGTTGCACCCCACTAAAAATTTTCCACATGTTTCGTTGCTGGCATTAGGCGGCATTGCATTTTTATTCAGCATTATATTCAGCAATATCAGTACCGTTGTGCATGCCATACTGGCCATGCGCATACTAACGCAGTTTGTGGCGCAGGCTGCAGGCCTGGTTTTGCTGCATAAACGAAAAGAAAAAATACTGCCATGGAAGATGCCCTTATACCCCCTGCCCGTGGTAATTGACATAATTATGTGGATTGCCCTGTTTAAATATACAGGCAATGGTATGATGCTTAGCGCTGTTGCTTTTATTGCCACAGGCGTTATAATGTTTTTTATAAAGGCAAAACTGAATAAAGAATTGCCTTTCAGGAAAGATGTACAAAATGAACCGGAAATAATGGGTGAACAGGAGGCTGTATAAGCCTTTGATAAAGGAGCAAGTATTATATGAAACCTTTTCTTACAGCAGAGTGGAAAAACCTGGTTATGTTTAACTACGCGGCTGACGCAGCCTTGCTGCGGAAGTATTTGCCTGCCGGTACCGAAGTTGACACATGGAATGATACCTGCTATGTAAGCCTGGTGGGCTTTATGTTTTTAAATACAAAGGTTAGGGGCATAAAAACGCCGTATTTTACCAACTTCGAGGAGTTTAACCTGCGGTTTTATGTGCGTTTTAAAGAGCAAGGGGTTTGGAAGCGGGGTGTTGTTTTTATAAAAGAAATAGTGCCAAAGCGGCTGATAAGCACAATTGCCAACAGTGTATATGGCGAGCATTATTACTGCTACCCTATGAGAAGCTTGCTTATACTGGAAGAAGATACTGTGCAGGTAAAATATGAATGGAAGTACAAAGGAGAATGGAATTTTGTAAATGTAAAAGCAGGCAGCCTTGCCCGTGAGTTACAACCCGGTAGTGAGGCGGAATTTATTACCGAGCATTACTGGGGTTACACCCGCCTTGCGGCAGACAAAACATCGGAGTACAAAGTGGAACATCCACGCTGGAATATTCACCCGGTGTATTCCTATGGCATGTATTGTAATACATGGGAGCTATACGGGCCGGACTTTCACACTTTTTTAAAGCAGGAACCTGTGTCGGTTTTTATGGCTGGAGGCTCAGCTGTTAAAGTGTACCCGCGAAAAATATGGAAACTGTAATTTTGCAGTATGGAAAACACAAAAAAGAAAACAGTGGTGCTGGGCGCGACAGATAACCCCTCACGGTACAGCTATCTTGCTGTGGAACGGCTGCAGGCGCATAACCATCCTGTTGTGGCGATAGGCAGGAAGGAGGGGACGGTAGGAAAAGTAAATATTATTACCGGGTACCCGCAGGAAGAAGACGTTGATACAGTTACACTGTACCTTAACCAGCAAAATCAAAAACAGTATTACAACTACATACTCTCATTGCACCCAAAGCGCATCATTTTTAACCCTGGCGCTGAAAATGCAGAACTGGAAAAATTAGCAACAGACAATGGCATTAAACCCATGGAGGCGTGCACGCTTGTTTTGTTAAGCACGGGACAATATTAGCAGAAGATAAGCCTGATGTTATTATTTTATAATGCAGGCTTTGTAAGGTGCTGTTTGCTTTTGTTTGCATAAGATAGATATATTGCTTAAGGCTGAATTAATTATTGGGGCTGGGAAGGCACTTTGCTATTTCCACATATTGCCCCGCTTAAGGGTTTATATTTTCTCCGCAACAAAATTAACACCCATAAAAAAGTATTTGCTTCTGAAATCGTTTCTCTGTTGTATGGCTTGCTCTTTTGCAAGTAGTTTCTCAGGGCTTGTAAACCTGTAGCGCCAGGGCCAAAAAAACCTTATATGCTGCCGGCTGCCGGGTATAATGCTAAAGCCATTATGCTCCATTATTTTTTCCCAGGTTTTGAAGGAGCGTATATTCTCGTTGCCTATTAATATTTTTTTCTGGAGTTTTTCGTCCCATATTTCAATTATTCGCTTGTTTCCACGTTGCCGGTAACCCATTATGCGTTTTATAAAACTGCTCCCGTTTTCTTCTATGGCAAGTATCTTCCCGCCGGTCTTTATAGCGCGCTTAAATATTTGTATGGCGTCATTAAGCGGTTCCAGGTGGTGCAGGGTATCCTGCACTATCACCCAGTCGTAAACAGCCGGTGGCGGCGGGTTATCAAAAAGGTACTCGTAGCCGGCACTAAATAGTGTACTATCGCCAAAGCTGCTCCAATATTGTTTTCTTTTGTCAATATAGTTCATATAAAACTCCAGCGTTGTGCCGTAGGTTTGTATGCCGTTCATCGCTAAGTATAGGCAAGTAGTGCCATAGCCGCAGCCGCAATCCCAAATATTTATATTTTCTCCCGGCTGGCGGGTATCAACAATATACTTTTTTATGTAACGCAGGCGCGTAAGAAAGTAATTGCGGCGGAAATGCCATGATTTCGGTTCATTAAGAAATTTATAGTATGCCTGCAGGTCAGGCATAGCCTTTAGTTCCTCAATAAATAAATCAAAAAATACTTCTGGTAACATATCGTTTAGGGTTTAAATCAAATATATATATCAATATTGATTAATTTGTATTAAGTATGTTAAGTATGCGATTTTTTATGACTAATGGCAGGAAGATACCGGTGCGGCTAACTCAAAATGTTATTGTTATATTTATCACAAAAACTTGCTGTATGAAAAAAACTTACCTGCTGCTCGCAACCCCAATACTAATAATGGCAAGCTGCAATATATCTTCACAGCAAACCGGCGCTATTACGGTTGCCGATTATTTTGCCCCGCAGGATAGCGGCGTGCAAACCGCCGGTATTACCATGGTACCCATTACCACACCTGTTGGCAAGTTTAATGTGTGGACAAAACGCATTGGCAATAACCCGCGTATTAAAGTACTGTTGCTGCATGGCGGCCCCGCCATGACACATGAATACATGGAGTGTTTTGAAAGCTTTTTCCCGCGAGAAGGCTTTGAGATGATTGAGTACGACCAGTTGGGTAGCTATTATTCAGACCAGCCCACCGACAGCAGCCTGTGGACCATACCGCGTTTTGTGGACGAAGTGGAACAGGTGCGTAAAGCGCTAGGGCTTGATAAAGATAACTTTTACCTGCTGGGTAACTCCTGGGGAGGAATACTTGCGATGGAATATGCGTTGAAATACCAGGATAATTTAAAAGGGCTTATCATCTGCAACATGATGCCAAGCATACCCGACTATAATAAATATAACCTTGTATTGCAGCAGCAAATGGATAAAAAAGTGATTGACAGTATTATGATGCTGCAAAACAAGGGGCAAACGGATAACCCGCGTTATATGGCACTGCTGCAGGGTTATTACGACCAGCACCTGTGCCGCGTAGTGCCTAACCCCGACCCCGTAGTGCGTACATTTAAACATGCCAACGGTGTAATATATACCATGATGCAGGGCCCCAGTGAATTTGGTGCCAGCGGCAGGCTTGCCAATTGGGATGTGAAGGACAGCCTTAAAACAATTACAGTGCCTACGTTAACGGTTGGTGCAAAGTACGACACGATGGACCCGAATGCCATGGAGTGGGAAAGCAAACGAGTGCAGCATGGACGTTACCTTTTTTGCCCCGAAGGAAGCCACCTTGCCATGTGGGACGACCAAAAACATTTTTACCCCGGCGTAATACAGTTTATTAAAGATGTTGATGCGGGTACGTTTAAGTAAATTTGCGGATTACCTTAAACCTATAAGATGTTTCTTATTTATTACGTTGTTTCAGTTTCAATAGCTTTTTTTATTAATGTGGCAGTTCATGAATTTGGGCATGCTATACCCATGGTTTTGCTAACCGGCAAAAAAGCAGAAGTGTATCTTGGAAGCTTCGGCAACAAGAAGTCGCCATTCAAATTCAGTACCCGGTATTTTGACATTTGGATAAAGCCACGGTTTATCATGGGGGCGGGATTATGTAAAGCGACGGCCACCAAAGTATCTATAAAAAAGCAACTTATATACATTGCCTGCGGTCCGCTTGCATCATTGCTTTTGGCATGTACCATTTTTCTTTTCTTCCCTGTATTGAGCCCGGATTTACAAAAAAGAGCTATTCCCCTCGCTTTTTTTGTTGCCTCAGCAGCATTTTTCCTTGTCACGGTTATTCCGCATGAAACTAATATTTTAATGCCGCGGGGCAACAGGCTTAATTCGGACGGGTACACTTTAAAGCAGTTATGGGCTTTGCGTAAATATGAAAAGGAATATTTTGAGGCATTTGATTATTACCTGGCAAAAGACTATGCCAAAGCTGCCGGCCTGCTGGTATTTTTAATAGATAAAAAAATACAGATAAGATATCTTTTTTCACACGCGTTAAGTGCATTATGTCTTGCAAAACAGCATGCCCGCGCAATTGAATTGCACGACAGGGTACGTGGCCACGTAAAATTTACAGCTGACGATTATTGCAATATTGGAGTTGCAAGAATAAGAACTGGGGAGTATCAGTGTGCTATTGAAGAATTAAAAAAATCTTTGAAGTTACATCCCGGTCACTACATCTCGCTTAATAACATTGGTTACGCGCTTACGCTGATGAAACGGTTTGACGATTCAATACCTTATTTTGACAAGTGTATCAGCTTAAAGCCGGATTATGTTTATGCATTCAATAACCGGGGGTATGCCAAAATGCAAACCGGTAATCTTTCTGATGGCTTGGATGATATTAAAAAGTCAATGGAATTGGATGATAAAAATGCTTACGCCTACAGGAACATGGCAGTATATTTTATGAAGATACGATCGAACGATAAAGCCCTTGACTTTTTATACAAAGCTAAAGCCCTGGATGAACATACGGATATGATTGATGAACTGATCAGCGAAGCTGAGCTGAGAAAAACCAGCAATTATTGAGCATGCTTACAAAACTCCCCCGCCGCAGATGCTGCACTTTATATCCTGCTTTGCCCACCGGCAATTACAGGACGGAAAAGTTTATATTCCCGCCAATATTCAGCATGTATGTTTTGACACTCCCTTCAAAATCCGCAAGAGGGCATGCCAAAAATATAGGCGTAAGCCTGCAAAAATTACTTATGAACATGGGTATTGAAGATATGATTTTTATGGGTGATAGTACATTGCCGTGGCTGTACAGGAGCAGTGATTACGCCCCGGCAAAAAAAGCCATGCAATACCTTGTAAATACCGCTATAAACAAAACATTTAATGGCGGCCTTATTGTACCTGTAAATGAGACGCACGTGTTTATAAAAAACCTCTTTTGGCTGGTACGCACCAACACCATAATACAATGCGTGTATGGTACAGATGCCGGGCAACATATATTAATAAATGTTTGCCAGTATGGCAGTGTACATGTTAGTATGTTAGATGAAGGGGCAGATAAGTTATTTAATCAATGCCTGCCGGTTTCAAATTTTCAATTGCGCAAAGGAGATACCTGTTACTCACCGTGGGCAAAAAGCAGTGCTATACCCGGCAGAACTACTATTGTATGACTGTTAATATCGGCATTAAAGATTTGCCAACTTTTCAAAGTTTGTCAAACCTAAATAAATACCCCGTGGGTTTCAAAACCTGCGGGGGCTTGATTCGTTTGTGCGTATGTGCCTGTATGTTGATAATTATCCGCTGCAGCCCAATCTGAAATCCCCGCCTGAACGAAACCTTCGGGCAGGCGCAATCTAAAATCTACAATTCAACAAGCACTTCCCCTGTCATCTCTTTCGGTATCGGCAGGCCCATCATGGTTAATATGCTTGGGGCAATATCGCCAAGCTTGCCGGGCTTAACAGTACCGTGCCATTCGCTGTCAATAACAAACAGCGGCACAAGGTTTAAAGTATGTGCAGTGTTGGGTGTGCCGTCTTCATTTATCAAATAGTCGGCATTACCATGGTCTGCTGTAAGAAAGATGGTGTAACCATGCGGCAGCGCTGCGGTAACCACGCGTGCAACACAGGCGTCAACGGTTTCCACTGCCTTTATCACAGCATTCCATACACCGGTATGGCCCACCATGTCGGCATTAGCATAGTTAAGGCAAATAAAATCGGCGCTCTCCGCTTCAATCTCAGGCACCAGCTTATCCGTAAGCTCTTTGGCGCTCATCTCTGGCTGCAGGTCATAAGTAGCCACTTTGGGCGAAGGGGCTAATATTCTTGTCTCTCCTTCAAACGGCTTCTCCCTTCCCCCGCTAAAGAAGAAGGTAACATGCGGGTATTTTTCTGTTTCTGCAATACGTATTTGCTTTTTGCCGTTTTGTTCCAATACTTCGCCAAGCGTATTGTTCAGGTTATCTGTTTCAAAAATCACATGCACATCTTTAAAGGTCTTATCATACTCTGTCATGGTAGTATAATGCAGCTTCAGTGTGTGCATGCCAAGGTCTGCATGGTCTTCCTGTGTAAGTACATGGGTAATTTCGCGGCAGCGGTCTGTACGAAAGTTAAAGCAAATTACTGCATCGCCGTCTTTAATTGTAGCAAGTGGTTGCTGGCCTTCGTCAACAATCACTGTTGGTTTAATAAACTCATCGGTAACATCCTGCGTGTACGATTGTTCAATGGCGGCAATGGC
>DASZUX010000112.1:0-7980 GCA_035547455.1 Chitinophagaceae bacterium | reverse complement strand
TTCGCTTATAGTGCTGCTGTCTCCCCATGCTACACCCGAAAGTGAGTTTCCTGTACCGGACGACAATAATGTATTGCCCAATAGCTGGTTTATACACCAGCTTAGCACTACCAATGATGTGCTGAACGATAACTGGTTTGTACGCTTTTTTATGGGCTGTTTTAACTACCATATAGCGCATCATTTATTTCCCTATGTAAACCATGTTTATTACCCTGAAATAACAAGGCATATAGCAAATTTTGCCAGGGAAAATAACCTGCCTTACCGTACTTTCTCCCTTACAACATCACTGCGTAACCACTACCGCCTGCTTAAAGAAAATGCAGTGCATGAAAACATATTTGAGGAGGTGATGTAATTGCAGGCGGGTAAATTACCGGCATTACAAAAAGAAGCAGCGTACTATCAAATTGCTATAAAAAGCCGAGCTCCAGTTTGGCTTCTTCGCTCATCATATCTTTTGTCCACTGGGGGTCAAAGGTAAGGTGCACATGCACATCCTTTACGCCCTCAATGGCTCTCACCTTGTCTTCCACGGTAAATGAAATATCACCGGCAGCAGGACAGGCCGGCGCGGTAAGCGTCATGGTAATTTGCACCTTGCTGTCATCGTCAATCTTAATACCATATACAAGGCCAAGATCGTAAATGTTTACAGGTATTTCAGGGTCGTGCACGGTGCGCAGCGTTTCTTCAATTTTATCTCTTAACGGGGTGCTGTCCATACAATTTAATTTTGAAGCGATTTTGCCTGGAAAGCCACAGCATAAAGCTTCATTTGCTTTAACATAGACAGAAGCCCGTTTGACCGCGTTGGAGAAAGATGGCTGCGTAACCCTATTTTATCAATAAAGTAAATATCGGCGTCAGCAATTTCTTTCGGGGTGTGGCCAAAGAGCACACGAACCACCATAGCCACCAGGCCTTTTGTTATAAGTGCATCACTATCCGCAGTAAAATAAATAATACCATCTTTATATTCAGCGTGCAGCCACACCTTGCTCTGGCAGCCTTTTATAATGTTCCCGTCTGTTTTGTAATGTTCATCAATAACAGGCAAGTCTTTAGCAAGCTGGATGATATATTCGTACTTCTCCATCCATTCAGGATAAAATGAAAATTCTTCAATAATCTCGTCCTGTGCCTCGTTTATTGTCATTTGCTCTTAGTTTAACCAAGCACCGCCCGTGCCCTTTCAAGCCCTTTTACCAGTGCATTAATTTCGTCTTTTGTATTGTAGAATGACAATGACGCACGAACCGTGCCGGGAATACAAAAGAAATCCATTATGGGCTGGGTGCAATGGTGACCCGTACGTACTGCAATGCCCTGTTTATCCAATATCTCGCCTACATCAAAAGGATGAAAGCTTTCCAGCAAAAACGATATGGAGCCAACCCTGTTTTGCAGGGGGCCTATAATACGTAACCCTTTTACGCCGGTAAGCTGTTGCATGGCATACTCCAGCAGTTCTTCTTCGGCCTTAAACACATTATCGCGCCCAAGATTATTAATGTAATCAATTGCAGCACCAAGGCCAATTGCCCCTGCAACATCAGGTGTGCCCGCCTCAAATTTGTAAGGCAAATCGTTATACGTTGTTTTATTAAACGTAACGTTTTTTATCATTTCGCCGCCGCCCTGGTAAGGAGGCAGCTTATTAAGCCATTCTTGCTTGCCGTATAAAATACCCAGGCCTGTAGGCCCGTAAATTTTATGGCCTGAAAAAGCTAAAAAGTCGGCATCAAGCTTTTGCACATCTATCGGTAAATGTACTACTGCCTGCGCTGCATCAATTAATACCGGTATGTTTTTAGCATGGGCCTGCCGTATTATTTCCTGTACCGGGTTTATGGTGCCCAATGAATTTGATACATAAGTAACTGCCACTATTTTAACGCTGCTGTCCAGCTTTTGCTCAAAATCTTCCATCAGCAGTTCGCCCTGCTCATTAACAGCAATTACTTCCAGTGTTGCTTTCTTTTCCTCGCAAACCAATTGCCAGGGAACTATATTAGAGTGATGCTCCATGGCCGATATAAGCACCTTATCCCCTTCTTTAATATGCTGTTTTGCAAATACAGCCGCAACAAGATTTATGCTTTCCGTAGTACCCCTTGTATAAATTATTTCGTGTGTGTGCCTGGCATTTATAAAATCAGCTATTTTTTTTCTTGCCGCTTCATAGCCGTCCGTTGCCTCCTGGCTTAATGTATGTACGCCGCGGTGTACATTGGCATTATACCTTCGGTAATAATCTTCCAGCGCATCTAAAACAAAGGTTGGTTTTTGTGATGTTGCTGCGTTATCAAAATATACAAGCGGTTTTCCAAACACCTTCCTGGCCAGCAGCGGAAAATCATTACGTACTTTTTCAACGTCAATGCCGGTGATTATATCTGTATCATTTTGAAGCATACCATTTAGAGAGATTTTGACTGATAAGCTTTTCGATATGAGACCGCAAAGCATCAATCCTTATTTTACTTATTACATCAAATGCAAAAGCGCTTACCATTAAGCTGCGGGCAGAAGTTTCGCCTATACCGCGCGAGCGCAGGTAAAACAGAGCATCCTCGTTAAACTGGCCGGCCGTACTGCCGTGGCTGCATTTTACATCGTCTGCAAATATTTCAAGCTGGGGCTTACTGTCAATAACAGCTTTATCGCTTAACAAAAGGTTATTGTTCTGCTGGAAGGCATTTGTTTTCTGCGCCTCCTGGTGAACAAATATTTTACCATTGAATACCGCTTTGGCATTACCCGTTAAAACACCTTTATACAACTCATTACTAAAGCAGTTAGGTTTGCGGTGGTCAACAGTGGTATGGTTGTCAACCAACTGCTGCTCACCGGCAAGGTACAAACCGTACAGGTGCGTTTCCGTAGCACTCTCCACAAGGTTTACATTAAGGTTGTTGCGCACAAGGTCGGCACCCGGTAATGTAACCGTGTAATTATTGTACAGGCTGCGGGTTTGCTGTGTAACTTCAGTATGGTTTACCTGCCTGGTATGGGTAAGGCCGCTTTGCAGCACATAATGGCTTAGCTGCGCATTTTCTTCAACAAAAATTTCTGTAACAGCGTTTAACCACACAATGGGGCCGTAACTAATATTGGCAGATGTTTCAATTATGCTTACCGCGCTGCTTTTATGCGCCACGATTAAATTACGCGGCTGTAAAAAAATATTTTTAGCTGAAGTGTACAGGTTTATAATGTGCAGGGGCTTCTCTATAACCGCATTGGCCCGCACCTCGATAAACAGCCCGTCATTGAACAGGGCGGAATTAAGCGCCGCCAGTGTATCGTGCTGTAAATCTATTTCTTTACCGAGATAGGGACGATAACGGTCGTGGTTTGCAGCGCTGTTTATTGACTGCACAGATACATTTGCATCACCATGAAAAGAAGACAGGCTGGTATTAAGTTTTCCATTTACCAGCACCAGCACATCAGCATCAAGCTTATTTATATAAAATTTAGCTACCTGCTCCGGGGTTACTTCATTGTAATCGTAAGCAAGCGCTTCTGTTTGCAAATCGTCCTTAAGGAAAGGCACAAGGTTGGTAAACCTCCAGTCTTCCTGCTTTATGGAAGGGAAACCCTGCTGCCTGAATTTTTCAAAAGCTTTTTTTCGCCAATCAACCAGCCTGTCATCTTCGTTTTCAGGCACCTGCGCCTTTTGAAGAAAGTCGTTGGATAACTGGTTATATAATGGAGTAGCTACCTGTGTTGCCATAATCAAATTAAGTTCTGTTAAAGCTGTTCCTGTAATTGCGCTTCTTCTTTTAGCCAGTCGTACCCTTTTTCTTCCAGTTCAAGCGCCAGTTCCTTAGTGCCGGATTTTACAATACGGCCATCGTATAAAACGTGTACAAAATCAGGCACTATATAATCCAGCAGGCGCTGGTAGTGCGTGATGAGGATGAAAGCATTTTTATCAGAACGCAGCTTGTTAACACCATTTGAAACAATGCGCAACGCATCAATATCCAGGCCGGAGTCGGTTTCATCAAGAATAGCCAACTTAGGCTCAAGCATCGCCAACTGGAAAATTTCGTTGCGTTTTTTTTCGCCGCCTGAAAAACCTTCGTTTAATGAGCGGTTGGTAAATTTAGCGTCAAACTCCACCAGCTTTTGCTTTTCTTTTGTAAGCGCGAGAAAGGACTTGGCATCCAGTGACGGTAAACCGCGGTATTGCCGTATTTCGTTAAGCGCTGTTTTTAAAAAGTTTATGTTTGACACGCCGGGTATTTCAACGGGGTACTGGAATGCAAGAAACAAGCCTTCCCTTGCCCTGTCTTCGGGCGACATTTCAAGCAGTTCTTTTCCATCCAGCAATACTTCCCCTTCAGTAACTTCATAAGTTTCTCTGCCGGCAAGCACAGAGGCAAGCGAGCTTTTGCCGGAACCGTTAGGCCCCATTATAGCATGCACTTCGCCAGCGTTAACCTGCAGGTTAATACCTTTTAAAATTTGTTTGTCTTCTACTCCCGCGTGTAAATTTTTAATTGTGAGCATAGTTTGTAACGTTACCGTTAACCTTATGCGGCTTACGGTTTATTGTTTGTGATTCAGCTTTGTTATTATGGCGGTTACTAAATTTTGCAACCAGCCCGTGGTTTATAATAAATAATCAATCTTAATACATTACCCCACACTGCCTTCCAGTGTAATTGATAACAACTTTTGCGCTTCAACCGCAAACTCCATAGGTAACTGGTTAAGCACCTCCCGCGCATAACCATTTACAATAAGGGCTACTGCCTTTTCTGTATCAATGCCGCGCTGGTTTAAATAAAATATCTGGTCCTCACCAATTTTACTGGTAGTGGCCTCGTGCTCAATAGTTGCAGTGCTGTTTTTTGATTCGATGTACGGGAAAGTATGCGCGCCGCACTGGTCGCCTATAAGCAGCGAATCGCACTGGGTAAAATTTCTTGCATTTTTTGCATTGGCACCTACCTGCACCAGGCCACGATAGCTATTTTGCCCATGGCCCGCAGATATACCTTTTGATATTATTCGGCTTTTTGAATTGGCCCCAATATGGTGCATTTTAGTACCTGTATCGGCAATTTGCCTGTTCTTGGTTACTGCCACAGAATAAAATTCGCCAACAGTATTATCGCCCTGCAGTATTACGCTGGGGTATTTCCAGGTAATGGCTGAGCCTGTTTCAACCTGCGTCCACGAAATTTTAGCATTATCGCCTTTGCAAATACCGCGCTTGGTAACAAAATTGTAAATGCCGCCATTGCCGTCTTTATCGCCCGGGTACCAGTTTTGTACTGTTGAATACTTAATCTCAGCATTTTCCATGGCAATTAATTCCACCACGGCAGCATGTAACTGGCTTTCATCGCGCCTGGGGGCAGTACAGCCTTCAAGGTAACTAACATAAGCGCCTTCATCGGCAATTATCAGCGTACGCTCAAACTGCCCGGTGTTTTCAGTATTTATCCTGAAATAAGTGGAAAGCTCCATGGGGCAACGCACCCCTTTAGGAATATATACAAACGAGCCGTCGGAGAACACGGCAGTATTTAATGATGCGAAAATATTATCTGAATGCGGTACAACGGTACCAACATACTTCCTCACCAGTTCAGGGTGCTCCTGCACCGCTTCGCTGAACGAGCAGAAAACAATGCCAAGCTCCTTTAATTTTTCTTTGTAGGTGGTAGCCACGGAAACACTGTCAAATACAGCGTCAACAGCAACGCCTGCTAATGTTTTTTGTTCCGACAGCGGGATACCCAGCTTTTCAAAAGTGGCTAATAATTCGGGGTCAACCTCGTCAAGACTATTGTATTTCTTTTTTTGCTTAGGCGCGGCGTAATAGGATATTTTTTGAAAATCAATTTCGGGCATCTCAAAATTCTGCCATTGCGGCATTGATTGCTTTTGAAATGCTTTGTACCCCTTCAGCCGCCAATCCAGCAGCCATTCAGGCTCATTTTTTTTTGCCGAAATAAAACGGATGGTGTCTTCAGACAGGCCTGCCGGCGCAATGTCCATTTCAATGTCGGTAACAAACCCAAATTCGTAGTCTTTTTCCGTTATGTCCGCTAATATGTCGGTGCTGCTTGCCATTAATCGTTCTATTGGTTAGGTATTGCGCAGGGTGTCGCGCAATGCTCAAAGGTTAATTATGTGTTCTAAAATTTTTATACCGCAAAACTTTCGCCGCAACTGCAGGTACGGGTAGCATTAGGGTTATTAAATACAAGCCCCTTGCCGTTTAACCCGCCTGAATAATCCAGTTCAGTACCATACAGGTATAAAAGGCTCTTCATATCCACTACCACCTTAACGCCCTTATCTTCAAATACCTGGTCGCCGGGTTGTTCCGCATTATCAAATTTCAACTGATATTCAAGTCCTGAACAACCGCCCCCTTTTACCCCCACGCGTACAAAACTGCCTGCAGGCTCATGCTGCTCAGCCATCAGGCGGTCTATATAAGTTTTTGCTTTATCTGAAACCGTAATCATACCAAGTCCTCTTTAGTGTTAAAAAAATGAGCGTTGTACCCATTTATTAAAACTTTCTGCAAAATTACAAAAATACAGGCGTGTTCACTATGCTGCGTTTGCTATTTACGGAAGAAAATAGCCCGGCATTACCCCTATTTAACAGTAAAAGTTTGCGTTAGCAGAAAGTTTGCCGAGTTATTACCTATGCAAAGGGTATAACTGCCCGGGTATAATTTCCAGCTATTTGCAGCCATATCCCATTTCTGCAGCTCGGATGCGGGTATGCTTATATTTACCTGCCCGCTGCCGCCTTTTTTAACAAATATCTTTTTAAACCCTTTTAACTCTTCTAAAGGCATCCTTTCACCACCGGGATATTTAATATATGCCTGCACTACCTCATCCCCATCATAATTGCCTGTATTTTGCACATTGACAGAAAACCGCAGGGCATCGCTGCCTGTAATTTGTTTTTGAGGTTGTTTTGCCCAGCTATAAGTAAACGTGGTATAACTTAAGCCAAAGCCAAAAGGATATTGTACCGCACCGGAAAAGTACCTGTATGTACGGTCCTTCATATTATAATCTTTATAACCAGGTAAATCTGCCAATGATTTATAAAATGTAACAGGCAGCCGGCCGGAAGGGGACGCTTTACCAAAAATAATATCTGCTAATGCATTGCCGCCCTGTTCACCAGGGTACCATGCTAATATGACAGCATCTGCATAAGGCTCAATTTCGGCAATATTTACCGGGCTGCCTGCGGTAATAACCGCAATAAGGGGCTTTTTGCTGGCCGCCCTGAGTTTTTGCAGGAACTTAATATGTGCCCGGGGAATACTCAGCGTTGACCTGTCGCCACCGGACGCAGACAAAAAAGCGTCGCCTTCTTCCCCTTCCAGCACCGGCGTCAACCCCAGTACGGCTATAGTGGCGTCGCTGTTACCAGACACCCAAAGCCCGCCAAAATGAACGGTATCGGTATAATCACAACCCTGGTCATACTGTACCGCGGTGGCAGGCCCCGCTGCCCTGGCTATACCTTCTGCAAACGTTACCATGTTATCATTAATACCATGGTAATTACCCATTAATGCATCCAGTGAAGATGAATTTGCCCCCGTTACCAGTATGGCAGGATATTTTTCTGCCTGCAGGGGCAATACACCATCATTTTTCAGCAATACCATACTTTGCCGGGCTGCTTCCCTGGCAAGGGCCACATGCGCTGCGTTGTGCACACTGTCTGCTCCATATTTTTTGTAGGGGTTTCCCGGTGTATTGTTATTAAACAAGCCGAGTTTTTCAGCGGTTACCAGTGTGGGCTTCAATGCTTTATTCACATCATCCACCGTAATAAGTTTTTTATCAACCGCCTGCATTACATCCTTCTGCAAAATATTACCACATTCCATATTAATACCGGCTTTTATGGCTGCCGCTGCAAGGTCAACCCTGTTGCTGAATACTTTATGCCCGCTTCTTATGTCGT
>DASZUX010000111.1:0-7540 GCA_035547455.1 Chitinophagaceae bacterium | reverse complement strand
TATTTCAATACCCCTGCTTATTTATACTTTGTTTTTTGGAGCAGAGATAAATGAAGGCAGCCGGTGGATAAAAGTGCCGGTTATTAACCTCACTTTTCAAACAAGCGATTTTGCAAAACTGGCCTTGTTTATGTATCTCTCCCGCCAGTTAAGCCGCAAGCAGGAAGTAATAAAAGATTTTAAAAAAGGATTCCTTCAGTTAATAGTGCCGGTTGCAATTACCTGCATACTTATAATGCCGGCTAATTTGTCAAACGCATTGCTTACCGGTGCAACAGCATTGCTGCTTATGTTTATCGGGCGTGTAAGCTTTAAACATATACTGCTTACTGTTTGCATTGCATTGCTGCCGTTGCTGCTTATAGTAACTATCGCAGTAACAACGCACAAGGCAGAAGGCGGGGGAAACCGGCAAGCAGCAGTTTCTTCGCTAACCTCTGTAGGCAGGGTGGGTACATGGGTACGCCGTGTACAGGATTACCTGTATTCCAAACCCAAAGATGTGCCTTACCAGGTGCAGCAGGCAAAAATTGCTATAGCTAACGGGGGTATATTTTTTGGCCGTGGCCCTGGCAACAGCCTCGCACGCAACTATCTTCCCCAGGCTTATAATGATTTTATATTTAACATCATCATTGAGGAGTATGGGTTACTGGGCGGCGCTTTTGTAATATTCATGTACCTCGTTTTTTTGTTTAGATGCATTAGTATCTTCCGGCGTTGCCCTTATGCCTTCGGCGCCTTGCTTGCGCTGGCATTAAGCTTTACCCTGGTAATACAGGCAACGGCAAACATGGCTGTAGCAGTAGGGTTGATGCCTGTTACAGGCGTAACCTTACCATTAATAAGTATGGGTGGCAGTTCGTTCCTTTTTACCTGTGCTGCTATAGGCATTATTTTAAGCGTGGCGAGAAATGTGGAACAGCTTGAGGGGCGTGATATACAACTTGAGCCTGCAACACCCCCGGTAAGCGAAGCTGTGCAGGATAAAAATAACGGGAATGCGGGTGATAACAGGGCTGCTTTATTTATTCAAAAAGAAAAGCGTAACAGGAATAGTTAATTAAATGACAGAAACAAACGTAACATATAACACTATAAACAACAGCTTCAGGCTTATTATTGCGGGCGGTGGTACAGGGGGGCATATATTTCCTGCTATAGCTATTGCTAATGCAGTAAAGCAATTGATGCCCGCTGCAGAAATATTGTTTGTAGGTGCTAACGGAAAGATGGAGATGGAAAGGGTGCCGCAGGCAGGTTATGTAATTAAAGGCATTGATATTGCAGGCTTTAACCGCACTTCAATAATAAAAAATATATCGCTGCCATTTAAACTGGCAAAAAGCTTCTTCCAGGTAAGGGGTATTATCAATGGCTTTAAACCCTATGCAGTAGTAGGTGTGGGTGGGTATTCCAGCTTCCCTGTCCTGCGGGTTGCCCAACGTAATAATATCCCTACTTATATACACGAAAGCAACTCGTTTGCGGGTAAAAGCAACATGCTCCTGGGTAAAAGGGCTGTTAAAATATTTGTGGCCAGCGATGGTATGGAGAAATTTTTCCCCGCGGAAAAAATACTTGTCACGGGCAATCCTGTTAGAAAAGCAATAGCGCAGTCAACCATAACTCGTGAAGAAGCGCTACGCTATTTTGGCTTGCAGGAAAACAAAAAAACGATTCTTGCTGTAGGCGGCAGCCTTGGGGCAAGAAGTATTAATGAGGTAATGGCGCAGCATGTTCTGGATATACACCAGTTAGGGTTGCAGTTAATATGGCAAACAGGTAAAACAACTGCAAGCGCCTACATTGAAAGGGGTAAAGCTTTGCGTTGCGTTTGGGTGAATGAATTTATTACAGATATGGATAGGGCGTATGCTGCTGCCGATGTAGTGGTGTCCCGTTCCGGCGCTATGAGTGTGACTGAGTTGTGCGTGGCAGGTAAACCGGTAATTTTTATTCCGTACCCTTTTGCTGCAGAAGACCATCAAACTGTAAATGCCAAACACCTTGTAGATAAAGAAGCAGCGATGATGATAAGTGACAGTGATGCGCCGGCAAAACTGTTTGGTGCTATAACAGAACTTGTGTTTAACACAGCAAAGCAGGATAAGTTTAAAAAGAATATAAGCGCGCTTGCGGTAAAAGATGCTGACGTGCGTATCGCAAAGGAAATATTAAACACTGCAGCGGCAGGCAACAAATAAAGTAGATTAATGAGTGGTAATAAAAATACTGTTGGTTTTGCAGCCTCTCCTTTAAAGGGCCGCACAAACATTGCCTCTGTTTATTTCATAGGCATTGGCGGTATAGGCATGAGTGCATTGGCAAGGTATTTTAACAGCAGGGGTGCTGTTGTAAGCGGCTACGACAGAACTCAAACACCCCTTACCCTGCAGCTTGAGCAGGCGGGCATTGCTATACATTATGATGAAAATGTGCAGGCAATACCCAAAAATGTTGAAGTGGTAGTGTACACCCCGGCTGTACCGGCTGCACATAAAGAACTGGTATATTACCGTGAACATAATTATACAGTAGTAAAACGCAGCGATATACTGCAATGGATAACAGAAAGCTCTTTTAATATATGCGTGGCAGGTACACATGGCAAAACAACTATCACAACGTTGACAGCGCACCTGTTGCGTGATTCGGGGTATGGATGTAATGCCTTTCTTGGCGGCATAGCGGCAAATTACAACACTAATTTCTGGAGCAGTGAGAGAAATGTGTGCGTGGTTGAAGCAGATGAATATGACAGGAGTTTTTTAAAGCTGTCGCCTGATGTAGCCATCATTACTGCAATGGATGCGGACCATCTTGATATATATGGTACTGCAGAAGACGTAGAAAATGCGTTTGTGCAGTTTTCATTAAAAATAAAGCCCGGTGGTTGTCTTGTATCAAAATATGGGTTAAAGCGTGACGCAGAATTACAGGCTGCCAGCCATTACAGGTATAGTTTTGATGATACGCAGGCAGATGTATATGCGGAAAATATACGAATAGAAAACAGCAGTTATATATATGATGTGAACGGTACAGGGTGGAAATTAAAAGACGTGGTATTGCACATGGGCGGCCTCCACAACATTGAAAACAGCATAGCCGCAATAGCAGTGGCAAAATACCTGCAGGTGGAGGATGAAAAAATAAAAGCCGGTATAAGCGCATTTAAGGGAGTGAGAAGGAGGTTTGAATATGTTTTGAAGAATGATAGCCATGTGCTGATTGATGACTATGCACATCATCCTGAAGAAATAAGGGCGTTAATAACGGGTGTGAGAAGTTTGTTTAAAGAAGCAAGATGCGTTGTGGTATTTCAGCCACATTTGTTCAGCCGGACAAAAGACCTGGCAGAAGAGTTTGCACATAGTCTCGACCTTGCGGATGAAGTGATTTTGCTGCCGGTATACCCCGCAAGGGAGTTACCTGTTGAGGGAGTAACGAGTGAACTGGTTGCCCGGTATATGCAGAAGGCAAAATGCACCCTGATGACAAAAGAAGAAATGAAAGCATGGGCAGCTAAGGAGAAACCTGCATTGCTGGTTATGTGCGGTGCCGGGGACATTGATGCGTTGGTTGAACCTGTGAAAAAAATATTGAGTAACGGATGATATATGTGGAAAAAACGGTTGCAAATATTACTATGGGGCCTGCTTGGCTGTAGCTGCCTGGTATTGCTTGTTGCAGCCATAAAAGTAAAAAACACAAAGCTATGCAGTGGTGTAGTAATAAATATTGACAACCATGATGAGAAGGTGTTTATAAGCGGGAAGGATATAGAGGAAGTACTTAAAACGAATAATGTGGCAAAAGGTATTGAGGTTGATAGCATCCATCCTGCACTGGTAGAGGGTGAGTTAAAGAAAAATGCCTGGATAAAAGATGTGCAGTTGTTCTTTGATAATAACCAGTTATTAACCGTAAGGATTACTGAACGGCAGCCTGTTGCGCGGATATTTACTGCAAGCGGTAATTCTTTTTACATTGATTCAGGCGGCAATAAACTGCCGTTGAGTGAAAAGTTCTCAGCAAGGGTACCCGTCTTTACGTCATACCCTGGCGATAAAAAAATGTCTGCGGCTGATAGCGCCGCTGCGGAAGGTGTAAAAAGAATAGCGCAGTTTATACAGCAGGATAGTTTTTGGATGGCGCAGGTAGCGCAGGTGGATATAACTCCTGCACATACGTATGAAATTATTCCTGTGCTGGGCAACCAGGTTGTAAAATTTGGCGATGCTGAAAATATAGCTGCTAAGTTCGGACGGTTGCTTGCTTTTTATAAACAGGTGTGGAGTAAGACTGGCTTTGAAAAATATTCAGTAATTGATGTGCAGTACCAGGGGCAGGTAGTTGCTGTGCGCAGGGGCGAGGAGGTTGCACGACCGGATTCGGTTGCGGCCATGCAGCAATATGCAGCGGGGCTTGCAAATATGCGTAACGTAGTGCATGATAGTTTGTATGCTGCAGTTGAGCCGGCAAGTACAGGTGTTAAAAGAGACAGTACAACTACGGTGCATGCTGTATCTCCGGCAAAAAGTAACAGTGGCAAAAAAGCTGTGGCAGGTAATAAACAGCATGCAGCACAATCTGCAAAGGGCAGTAAGGCAAAGAAGAAACCGAAGCGCCATTAATTAAAGTAAAAGTATCAATTGGTTTAATAAAACGGTAACACAAATAAAAAGAGTAAACAACTAAAACACATATATATGAATCCAAATGAAGCACCAATAATAGTTGGTCTTGATATTGGCACTACTAAAATTGCTGCCATAGCGGGTCGCAAAAACGAATACGGCAAGCTGGAGATACTTGGTTTCGGCCGGGCAAGCAGCAGCGGTGTTCAACATGGCCAGGTATTGAATATTGATCAAACAATCAAGGGCATACAGGCGGCGCTTGCCAACTGCAGCCACAGCAACCCCGACCTTGAAATTAACGAGGTGTATGTGGGCGTTGCGGGTCATCACATTAAAAGCCTGCAAACGCGTGGCGATATTGTTCGTCAGAACCCCGACATTGAGATTGAACAATGGGAGGTTGACCAGCTAATAGAAAACCAGCGTAAAACATTCATCCCCGCGGGCGACCAGATTATTGATGTTATACCGCAGGAGTTTCATGTGGATAATAACCACAATATCACTGTTCCTGTGGGTGTAAATGGCGTAAAGCTTGGTGCTAATTTTCATATAATTACAGGCGATCGAAATGCCATACGTAATATTAACCGCGCGGTTGAACGCAGCGGGTTAAAAACAAAAGATCTTGTATTACAGCCATTGGCCTCGGCAAGTGCAGTAATGAGTGACATTGATCTTGAAGCCGGCGTAGCCATACTTGATATTGGTGGCGGCACAAGCGACCTTGCAGTATTTTGCGAGGGGGTACTAAAGCATACTGCGGTAATACCTTTTGGTGGTGAAAATATTACCAACGATATACGTACTGGTCTTGGGGTGTTAAGAATACAGGCAGAGCAGATGAAAGTGCAGTTTGGCAGCGCCCTTACTGCAGAAACAAAAAGCAATGCCGTTATAACAATACCCGGTTTAAAAGGCATGCCTGCAAAAGAAATAAGGGTGCAAAACCTTGCACATATTATACAGGCAAGAATGACTGAAATACTGGAGTTTGTTACTTATCACCTGAAGCAGGTTGAACTTGATGCACGTGCATTAAGCGGCGGTATAATACTTACGGGCGGTGGCTCGCAGTTAATGCACTTAAAACAACTTACCGAATATGTTACAGGCTTAAGCGCACGCATAGGCCTGCCAAATGAACACCTTGCCGCCAACCATATTGATGAGCTTACAAAACCCATGTATTCTACTTGTATCGGCCTGATACTAAAAGGTTATAACGATTTTGAACATAAGAGAAAGGAGTTTGAAAGCCGTTATGCCAAAGTAGAAGTGCCTGAAAGTTTTAAAAAGGATGAAACAGAAGAAGCCGAAAAGGCTGTTAAGGAAGAAAAAACAAAAGCGCCCAAACGTAAAAAAGAGGGCAGCTTTTGGGATAAATTCAAAGATGGCCTTATTGATGTATTCAGGGAAGAGCCGGAAAAAATGCTTAAATAACCCTTATAAACCGGTTGATAACTAATTTTAAAACTTACTAACCTAAATTAAACTTGAAGAGTATGATACATTTTGATTTGCCTAAACAAAAATCATCCATTATAAAAGTATTGGGTGTAGGCGGTGGCGGAAGCAATGCTGTAAACTATATGTGTGCGCAGGATACTGAAAATGTTGATTTTATTATTTGCAATACAGATGTAAAAGCGCTTGAACAAAGCAAAGTGCCCAATAAAATTCAGCTGGGCCCCCAGCTTACACAGGGGCTGGGAGCGGGCGCTAATCCCGAAGTGGGCAAACAGGCCACTGAAGAATCGCTGGAAGAAATAAAACGCATACTTGAAGTAAATACCAAAATGGCGTTTATTACAGCCGGTATGGGTGGCGGCACAGGTACAGGTGGTGCCCCCATTATTGCAAACATTTGCCGCGACCTCGGCATTTTAACTGTAGGTATAGTTACCACGCCGTTTGGTTTTGAAGGCCCGCGCCGCTTAAAGCAGGCAGAAGACGGCATAAAATCTTTGCAGCCTTACGTGGATACACTGCTGGTGATAAGCAATGATAAGCTGCGTATGCAGTACGGGGATCTTAAAATGCGCGAGGCTTTCTCAAAAGCGGATAATGTGCTTGCTACGGCTACAAAATGTATTACCGATGTTATTAACAGCCGGGGCCATATTATTGTTGACTTTGCCGATGTGTGCACAGTAATGAAAAATGGAGGAGTTGCTATATTGGGCAGTGCCGCTGCAGAGGGGGAGAACAGGGCGCAGAAGGCTATTGAGGAAGCGTTGAATTCTCCGTTGCTGAATGACAGCGAAATACGCGGCGCTAAATGGATACTGCTGAATATTAACAGCTCCGATGGTGACCATGAGTGTACTATGGATGAGGTGGAAGTAATTAACCATTACCTGCGTGCACAGGCCGGACCCGATACAGATGTTATTATGGGTATGGGTTACGATAACACACTGGACAGGAAGATTGGTATAACCCTTATCGCCACTGGTTTTGAACATAAAGACCCCTTTGCAAAAGCCGAGCCCGCAGCGGTTAAAGAGCAGCAGGAAGAAAAAATAGTGATGACGCTTGGCGTAGAAGGTGAAGAACGTAAAATGTATAATCAGCAGCCTTTACTGTTTGAGGAAAAAGACCCCTATGCACCACGGATACTTGAAATGCCCCAGCCTGCCGCAGCGCCTGTGCCTGTTAAGGAGATGCCGGAAAAAATTGTTGCTACTACTGTAAAACAGGAGCAAATTGTATTTGAATTAAAGCCCGTTATCACAGAAGAAAGACAGGAAGAGCCAGCAGCACCTGCAAATGAGGAAACTGTTGACCCGCTGTTGCAGATTCAATACACCGAAAAGCCAGTTGCACAGGCACAACAGCCTGCTGAGCCAAGACCAGCAGTGCGTAGCGGCTTCTTATCAAAGCCGTCGCAT
>DASZUX010000110.1:0-2262 GCA_035547455.1 Chitinophagaceae bacterium | reverse complement strand
CTCAATTTTGCAGGCGGTGCATCGGCAGGTATCAGGTACGGAGTATGATGCGCCGGGTTTATAAATTGCCAGCCCACTGCTATAAAAACCAGCACAATAGCTACTTTAATAACTACTATAATGGCATTTACCATGGCGGACTCTTGTGTTCCTTTAATCAGCAGAGCCGAAAGCAATACCAAAATTAGTAAGGCAGGCAGGTTAACTATACCATGATGCAGAACACCATCAACCATTACAGGAGTTTCAAAGGGCGAGTGCGACCACTCAAACGGTATTTTCCACCCCGCCGTTTGCATCAGTAAGTTATTCAAATATTCACTCCAGCTTATTGAAACCGTAGCCGCACCCAATGCATATTCCAGTATCAGCGCCCAGCCAATAATCCAGGCAACAAGTTCACCCATTGTTGCATAGGCATAGGTATAAGCACTGCCCGCAATAGGTATAATAGATGCAAACTCAGCATAGCAAAGGCCAGCCAAAGCACAGCCTATAGCTGCAATAATAAAAGACAGGGTTACAGCAGGGCCGGCATGGGCACCAGCAGCAGCAGCAGTACGCACAAAAAGGCCGGCGCCTATAATAGCGCCAATACCCAGCGCTATTAAGTTACCCGCGCCCAGAGTTCTTTTTAACCCGTGCGACGAATCACCTGCCTGTGCCAGTAACTGGCTTAGTGGTTTTTTTACAAATAAACTCATATTGTAGTTGGTTTGTGTTTTAACTGGTTGGCAAAATAAGCATTTATTTATATCGGCGGCCATTTCTTTTACGGATAACAGGTAAGATGAAGGTTTTTAGCTATAAATACTATATTGCAGCATCTTACGCAGTAAAAATGAATAAAACTAACAGGCTTAATCTGTACATACTATTATCTATGGGTTTAGCAATTTGTATAGGCCTGGTAGTTTACGACACAGCCCCAAAGAGTTTTATAAACGTATTTGCCCCAAACGTAAAACTGCTTGGCACCATATTTATACGGCTTGTACAAATGATTATTGCCCCGCTTGTTTTTACCACCCTTGTAGTTGGCATAGCCAAATTAGGTGATATTAAAACTGTGGGCCGGGTGGGCGGCAAAGCCATATTATGGTTTTTCAGCGCATCACTTGCCTCCTTACTGCTGGGAATGATTTTAGTAAACACATTAAAACCGGGCCGGTTTATAAAACCGGTAAACGCGGATCTTACTGCACTTAAAGACCTCTCGGGTAATACCCAATCATTCTCGCTGCCGGCTTTTATACAGCATGTTATACCAGACAGTATTTTTCATGCCATGGCCGAAAATGCCATTTTGCAAATTGTAGTATTTTCCATTTTTTTCGGAGTAGCGGCTGCAGCGCTGGGCGATTATGCAAAACCCTTAATAAAAGCGCTTGATGTAGCTTCTCATATCGTACTTAAAATGGTAGGGTATGTTATGAATTTTGCACCTATCGGCGTATTTGGTGCACTTTGCGGCGTAATAGCAGAAAACGGGTTAAATGTTATAGGTTTTTTTATAGTGTATTTCGGCAGTTTTGCGCTTGGTATAGCCTTGCTGTGGCTGCTGCTGAGTACGGTTGGATGGATTATTTTAAAAAAGCGTATGGCAGGGCTTTTTCGCCATATAGCCAGCCCGTTGCTGGTAGCATTTACTACCACCAGCAGCGAGGCGGTTTTTCCAAAACTTACGGAAGAAATGGAGCGTTACGGTTGCCAGGATAAGGTAGTGTCGTTTGTACTGCCGCTTGGCTACTCCTTTAACCTGGACGGAAGTATGATGTATATGACTTTTGCGAGTGTTGCCATAGCCCAGGCTTACAACATACATCTCGATACCGGTACAGAGCTTACCATGCTGCTGGTGCTTATGCTAACCAGTAAAGGCATGGCCGGTGTGCCAAGGGCATCGCTGGTGGTTGTAATGGCCACCTGCGGCATGTTTAAAATTCCGCTTGAAGGCGTTGCGCTAATACTACCAATTGATCATTTTTGTGATATGCTGCGTACCAGTACCAATGTTTTAGGCAATGCTTTGGCTACCGCGGTAGTAAGTAAATGGGAAAAAACACTGGGCCCTGAAGTAAAAGATATATCAACTACATAAATTTGTACAATGGACAAAGGGTTTATTCAACAGTTTATTGAATGGATTATTCACAACGGGGGGTTATATGTACTACTCCTGGTAATTTTTGCAGAAACCGGTTTACTGGTTGGCTTTTTCTTCCCGGGGGACAGCCTGCTTTTTGCCGCAGGCATTTATAC
>DASZUX010000109.1:0-2617 GCA_035547455.1 Chitinophagaceae bacterium | reverse complement strand
GCGGTAAGCATTATTTTAATGCTTGCAAGCCGGGGTTGACTACAGCATTGCCTGTTTATATAATTGCCGGCAAAAATTGCTGCCAGGCAGATTATTTGCATTACATTTATCAGGCAATCAAAATTATTCAACCAAAAAATGCCCTTATGAGCATCTTTGACCGCTTTTCAAACGGGTGGACAATAGCCCAAACAAGTTTTAAAGTACTAAAAGCAAATAAACAACTTCTTATCTTCCCCATACTGTCGGGGCTGTCTGTAACGTTTATTCTGGGTTCATTCCTGGTAGTGCTTTTATCCGGCGCAAACTGGAAATTTGGCAATCTTGATATTCACCGCAATGCTGCAGGTTATGCCCTGTTGTTTGTGTTTTACGTGGTTAACTATTTTATAGTTATATTTTTTAACATGGCGCTTATGCACTGTGCGAAGGTATATTTTGACGGCGGAGAAGTAAGTATTAACGATGGCATACAATTTAGCCTTAGCCGTATAGGCGTAATTTTTTCATGGTCCATACTGGCTGCCACTGTTGGGCTTGTTTTAAAAGCAATACAGGAAAACGCAGGCTCGCTGGGCAAGATTATTACAGGTATTATTGGTGTAGTATGGAGCATAGCCACCTTTTTTGTGGTACCCATACTTGCTTATGAACAGCTTGGGCCTGTTGCAGCAGTTAAACGCTCTGCCCAACTTATGCGGCAAAAATGGGGCGAAAGCCTTTCCGCAGGTTTTAGCTTTGGCTTAATACACCTGCTTGCATTAATTGTTGTTGCAATACCGGCAGCAATATTGGGTATGGTGGTACATCCCATACTGGGTATTGCTGTGGCGGTGCTGGGTATCTTTTTGCTTTCTGCTGTTTTCAGCGCTTTGCGAAGCATTTTTGTGAGCGCTGTATATAATAATGTAACCGGTAATCTTGAAGATCATTTTAACCAGCAGATGATTGATGGATTGTTTATGCAAAAGAGAAGGTAAGCCGGATGTTATACAAAACGTAAGCAAATAAACCGGGCGGTTTTGCCCGGTTTATTTGCTTGTAAGTGAAGTTTTTAGTACTACCTGAATATGTACAAAAAAATAAGCCCCTGTAGAAACAGGGGCCGCAACCAAAACTAACTGCTTATGAGAAAAATTTAACTACTTGCTTATTATTGTTTTTCAAAAGCAATGCCAAACCACACTTAATAAACTGTTAACTCTCTAATCTCCTCTGCACTGCTTATTTGCTTATTGTGATACAAAATTCTTCCAAAGTTTTAATAATAAAAAGTTAACGAATTAACCATTTTCTGCACTATTAAGTTTACGAAAAGTTAAGGCCACTGAAAATGAATAATATAAACATTCGTGCAGGTTATCCAGCTTTCTGTTTTTTAACATTTGGTTACTTAAGCCATGTTATAAGTATATACGTATTATAACCTTAAAAGGTACCCTATGGTAATATTTGCAGCACCGGTATTATTTTGCCCATTGTTTTTATTCTTTTGTATGGGTATAAAACCATAATTACCACCTGCGGTTAACATAATGCTTCCGCCGGGCACCCTTAGCGATACGCCGATACCCCCCTGTATGCCCGTATTAAATTTTTTAATATCACTTTTAACATCCTGTGTATTATCAAGCGGTATGGCCTGTGGCAACAGTGGGTATTGCTCATTTTCATCTGCATATACATTACTTGTTCCCCTGGCTATTTCTTTTGCTGCCACCAGGTAGCCAAAATACGGCCCTGCCATTACAAAAAAAGTATTAGCCTTGCCTATAGGCATGCTAAGTTTTGCCATTACAGGCAATTCAATATAGTTAAGCCTGGTTTGGCTTTTAATATTAACATATACATATTCGGGTGTGCCGGGGGGAGGGTTGTTAGTAAAATTAGAAGTTGGGATGGCCTGTTTGCCATTTTTCTTGCCACCCTGCGAAGAATAATTCAGTTCGGCCTGCAATGCAAACTTTTTTGAAACAGCATACTCTGCCACTGCGCCGAAATAAGGCCCCAGCCTTGAAGACCAGCCCTGGCTTACAGGATTATCACCCCCGCCGGCTGTAAGATTTGGTATATCTAAACCCGCCTTAATGCCAAGTAAAAATTTTTTTTGGGCAAGTCCCTTTATTGAAAAAAGTAACATTCCTGCTAAAATTATTTTCTTGTAAAATGTTTTTTTCATACCTGTCGGTTTATGCTTTTATAAAGTTAGAGAGGTTATTCTATATACATTATGCATTGTTGCGGGCATACCCGCCTTTTTGATTTATTTGATTAATATTGTGCTAAATGCCTGCGGCACAAAGTAACATCAAAACTAACCGCTTACCACGCCACCGGCTTATTGCCATTACCGGCGGCAGTATGGGTAACCTTGTAGAGTGGTACGACTGGTATGCCTATTCAGCATTTGCCATTTATTTTTCACCGGTATTTTTTCCAAAGGACGATACCACTGCCCAGTTAATGAATACTGCCGGCATTTTTGCTATTGGCTTTCTAATGCGGCCTGTGGGTGGGTGGTTGTTTGGCAGCATTGCTGATAAAACGGGCAGAAAAAAATCAATGCTCCTGTCGGTATTGCTTATGTCGTTTGGGTCGCTTGTTATTGCCCTTACAC
>DASZUX010000108.1:0-14882 GCA_035547455.1 Chitinophagaceae bacterium | reverse complement strand
TGAAGAAAATGAAAAAACGGCTCTTGCTTACTGCTATAAAGACCTGGCACGTATAAATTATTACGAGCCCAGCATACAAATGTTTGGACCCGGATTAAGCAACAACCTGCGTATGGTAACGTACCATTACCTCGCCCTGCTGCATTGCTATCTAAAAAATTATGACAGCAGCGAATATTATTATCAAAAGCTTATTGAAGGCGGCAGGGTATCCTGGAACAACTATGGCGGCATGCAAAGCGAAATAGGTCATTTTGCCAACGCGATAGAAGATTTTAAAAGAGACCAGGACAAGTATTTTCTGGCAGGCATGCTGCGGGAACCGTATTATTACCTGCCTGAACTGTATGTGTATGGCGGGCATACCAAAGAGGCTATAAGCATGGCGCAGGATGCCATTAACCAAAGCGGCGCCACACCTGGTTTTGGCTGGTATAACATTGCTCTTGCCCGTGGGTATTTATATGACGGGCAGCTTGATAGCTGCCAGCAGGCGCTTGACAAGGCAGCCTCGTTTAAAGAACTGCACATTGGCACTACGCTTACCCAAAACCAATACGATTTTACTATTAACCTGTTAAAACTACAGCTTGCAGACAGGAGGATTGACCAGGAGAAATTTTTAAACCACACCTGGTGGTATAGCCCGGGCAGCCTATGGAAGCTAACCCAATTAAAAGTTAGCAAAATGATGACTGAATACGTGGTAATAAACCAGCTAATTTTTATGCCCCCGGAAGAGCGCTCCCGGTCAGTATATGACTTGTTTTGCGGAGAAGCAACAACCACGTTTGATGAGGCCTGGTACCTGCTGAGAGATTTTAGTGCGTCATATTTTGCAAAAAAATACGAGGATTATCAAAAAACCGACAAACGAAGCGAAATTCAGCGTTATTTTAAATTATTTGAAGCGCGTTTTAAAATACAGGATGGCAAGAAAAAAGAAGGTATGCAGGACCTGGAAGATATGGACGCTACCCTTATACCCGACACTGCCAATGAAAAACTATTTATTGCAAGACTGTATGAGGCACTGGCCCAGGCTTATGACGATAAAGGAGATGATGCTAAAGTAAAACAATACCGTAACCAGTTTTTAGCAATATACCCTCAACTGGTGCCATTTTCAGGCCTTAAAATGACAGTGAAGCTAAATATATCCGGCGACGATGACGATGTTACGCGCAAGGTAACCAGCGATATTAAAAATTGCAATATTAAGTGGGCTGAAGGTTCTGGTGACTGGGATGCCTCAGCTACTGTTATTTTTGCCAAAAGAGGAGGAAAATACCAGGCAACCGTTTCTGTTACCACACCTTCAGGAAAAAGCCTTGTAAAAAATGAACATATAATATTTTCAAAGGCCGATGGTGCAGGGGGTGAAATAGCACTACGTATGTTTGGCAAGGGCGGCGCACTGGAATTTAGTCCGCCACCGCCTAAAAAATAATTTACTTAGTCATTTTTTCTCCGTTTCTTTTTACCGTCGGTATATATCTTTCTTGCCTTTTCAATAAGGTCTAAAAACTCTGCTTGTAAATAGTCGTTTCTATTGACTGCTGTTTTTGCTAAGGCCATCACATCATCCCAGGTATATTTCTTTGCGAAGCCGGATTGCTTTAATAACTCCCCAAACATTACAATGCTTGCAGCCAGCCTGTCACTGCTGTCGGTTTTGTTTATATCACTATAATTGTTTTGCGCCTTAAATATTTGGTATTTATCATCAGCCTGCTGCGGTAGCCGGTATTGCAGTTTTATGCTTGCAATTTCATCTTGCTTTTCCCCGTTATTAAGCGCTTCAAAATTTTGAACTGCGGGCGTAATTTCAAAAACAGCAGTAAGGGTGTGGCCGGTACCAATTTCACCCCCTTCCAATTGGCTGGATGTATCGGCAATAGCATCTATTTTATTTTCAAAACCAATTAACCTGTATTGTTTTACCATTGCCGGGTTAAATGTAACACCTGCATAACAGTCATCAGCCACGGCATAGAGTGTTTTAGTAAACTCTGTAATTAATACTTTTTCAGCTTCGCGCAGGTTGTCAACATACGCAAAATTACCGTTACCTCTTTTGGCCAGCGCTTCAAGTTTACTGTCCTTATAGTTACCCATACCTACCCCAATGCAGGTAAGAAATATTCCCGATTGTTTATATTTCTCAATCAGGTCTTCCAGTTCTTTTTCTGTTGACTGGCCTACATTAAAGTCGCCGTCAGTTGCAAGTATCACGCGGTTATTGGCATTGCGGTTAAAACTTCTTTCCGCCAGGCCGTAAGCAGTAACAATGGCAGCCGCGCCCGGTGTTTCCCCTCCCGCCTCCAGTTTGTCAATAGCGCCGTTTATCTTTTCTTTATCCATACCCGACGTTGGCGTTAGCCACACACCCACTCCCCCGCCATAAACTACAATACCAACGCTGTCCTGCGGGCGCAGGTTGTCTACCAGTTGTTTAAAAGCTGATTTAAGCAGGGGTAAACGATTGCTTTGATCCATCGAACCTGACACATCAATTAAAAAAATAAGGTTGGTAGGCGGTATGTTTGATACATCAACCCGGGGTGCCTGCAGGTTTAAAAAAAACAATTCGTTGTTTACATCCCACGGACAAGAGGTGATTTTTGTTTGGCAGGCAAATGTATTTTGTAAAGTATTGCTATTGGGAAAGTTGAAATAATTAAGCATCTCCTCAATACGCACGGCATCTGGCGGCACCCTGGTTTCTATATTAATAAAACGCCTTATATTACTGTAAGATGCCATATCAATATTCATTGAAAAGCCTGTTTGCGGCAATTTATCCGCATCTACAAAACCATTTTCTACAAGGGTTGAATAGCTTTCTCCGCCGTGGTAATAAATTTCATCGTGCTGCATGTTCAGCTTATCTTTTATTACCGACGATAAGCGATGCCTGTAAAGACTTTCAGTTGCAGGCAGCATCTTTAATACAAGGGATTGAAATTTTGCTGATTCAACTGCACAGTGCAATGTTTCGTAACCCTGTGCCTGTAAGGTAATGGTATCAATAGCTAAAGATGTAGGTATGCCAAATGCACCAGAGTTACCTGTATAAAACGGCACGCTGCCTTTTGAAAATAGTTGTATTTTAACGTTATACAACGTCTTACCGCTTTCATCATGTACTATTCCGCGAAGGTAAAATTGTGATGAAACGTTAAACATAGAGGCCTGGAAAAGCAGTATAAGCGCCAGTTGTTTCAAGGATGAAGGTAAATTTGCTTTACTAATGTAGTTTCATCCTGTTAAACAACCAAAGCACTTACGTTAAAAATACGCGTACTGCTCAAGTGCAACCTTGCTGCATTTATTAATACTTTGCGCTTTACTGCTGTTGCAACTGGTATATCTCTTTCAGGTTACGCCCAAGGCCATCATAATCAAGGCCATAACCCACTACAAATTTGTTAGGCACGGTAAAGCAGCAATAATCAATATCAACAGGGTGTACAGTCGCCTCTGGCTTATGCAGCAGCACAGCAATTTTTACGGAGGATGGCTGCTGGTTAAAAAGCTGCGGCAAAAAATTGTGCAGCGTTTTTCCAGTATCAATAATATCTTCTACTATAATTATATCCCGGCCTGTAATGTTATTGTCAAGGCCTATGGCTGTAAGCACATGTCCGGTTGATTTTACGCCTTTATAAGACGCCAGCTTAATAAAGCTGATTTCTGCCTCAACAGTGAGGTTTTTAAACAGGTCTGCCGCAAACATAAATGAGCCATTAAGTATGCAGACAAATAATGGGCGACGGCCATGGTAATCGTTATTGATTTGTAAAGCAACCTCCTTTACTTTTTCCTGTATAGCCGCTTCGGTAAGCCAGGGTATAAAATGTTTGTCGTGAATTTTAACTATGGCTGACATATTAATTGAATGCAGTTGTTGGTATAAATTGCTATGCTTTGTGTGCTTTTAGCGATGCCCCCTGTACCGCACGCAGGTATATTTTTGTACCTGCGGCAGGCTGGCTGCCTTTGGGTAACGCGTTATACTCCATTAAGCTTTCAAGACGTACCCCCTCTTTTTGTGCAATGTCTTCTATGGTTTCAGAAGAAGATACGACATGAAAATCTTTGGCGCCTTTTTTGGGTTTCTTTTCCAGGTAAATCAGCCGGTCTTTATTCAATATATCACTACCGCCAATTTCGTTAAAATCAAGCAGCGATTTATAGGAAATTTTGTGGGTGCTGGCCAGTGCCAGTAACGAGGTGCCCTTTTTTGCATATAAAACTTTTGTGCCGTTTATTGCAAAAGTCCCCCCAGGGTAAGTGTCAGTATTTATCCCTTCATCGTTGTTATCCTCTTCTTCAGCATGGTTAACGGCTACAGGCTGCGTATTTTGTTCAGCCACAGCCTCTCCCCCGGCAATATTGCCACTGTTGCTGCTTTTGTTATCTTCTGTTACTGCGTCAACTGGCAGTACTTCCTTATTGTCTTTTACAGCCTCATTGTTATCATTGCCTGCATACATATCCCGGCCAGGATGTTTCATCTTCTCCATAGCCAGTATTGTATATTGCTGTAAGTTATTATCCTCTATTATTTTCACCAGCATTTGCGGGTAATTGCGTTCTGTTGCATATCCATCTTTTTTAAGCCCGGTAGCCCACGCCTTATAGTCGTCAGGTGCAAGCGTAAAGAGGTTGGTATAGTAAGGGCGGTTTTTTAAAAAATCTGAATGGTCTTTAAACGATGCAGCCGCATCAGGATACACCCTGAAGCATTCATTTTTTTTGTCATCATCGTGCAGTACATAAGGCCCGGTCCATTCATCTTTGCACTTTATGCCAAAATGGTTGTTTGATTGCTGGCATAACTGGCTTTGGCCTGCTTGCGACTCCAATATACCTTGTGCCAATGTAATAGCAGCAGGTACACCGGTACGTATCATTTCATTCACAGCTATTTCTCTGTATGCTTCAATATAGTGCTTTACAGCATCTGTTTGGGCGTTTATGGCTGTGCCCACCAGCAGCAGCATAAAAAACAAAACAGCTTTATTCATTAATTTCTTTTTTTTATCAGCATTAAACCATCTCGAACTGTAAGCAGCACCTGTTCGGTACGTTCATCAGCCGCAACATGTTTGTTAAACAAATCAATTGCTTTGGCGTTTTTCCCCGTCACCTCCTTGGCCAGCACCTGGCCATGAAAAAGAACATTATCAGCTATTATTAATCCCTTTTCCCCCAAATGCGGCAATGCCATCTCGTAATAATCAATATAGCCTGTTTTATCAGCATCTATAAAAACCAAATCCCAGGTGTAAGGCAAGCGGGGTATAATTTCAAGCGCATTGCCTGTGTGCAAATGTATTTGCTTATTCCATTTTGACAACTCAAAATTTTTCCTGGCCACGGCAGCATCAGCCTCTCGCAGTTCAATCGTATGGAGCTCTCCGCCATTTTTAAGCCCAGACGCCATGCAAAGAGCACTATAGCCTGTAAAAGTGCCGATTTCCAAAACATACTGCGGCTGAAAAAGTTTGCTGAGCATTGATAAAAACCGGCCCTGTACCTTGCTGCTTATCATGTGGGCGTGCGGGTGATCCTGTAAGGTTTCCTCGTACACCCTGCTTAGCAAAACATCGTCTGCGGAGGTATGAGCTTCAGCGTATTGGTCTGCCAATGCATGAATAAATTCCATAACGATATGCCTGCAAAATTATTTTAATATATAGCCCTATATCTTTACAAAGGTGTAATGTTGATAAATTTTCCGCCTGTTTAAAATTTATCCACCATTGGCCGCCGCAGCCTTTTGAGAAACAAGCCATAGCCCACAAAAAGTAAGCAGGCCATTTATAAGTAACAGTTCAGTACCAATAGTATAGCCGCCAAATATAACGGCAGAATATGTATCAAGGAAATAACAGGCAACAGGTGATGCCAGGCAAACAACAAGCACTTCTGCACCTTCACCAAGGCGTCTTTTTGTAAGGATACCAAACGAAAATAAGGCCAGCAACGGCCCATACGTATAACCCGCCACTTTTAAAATTACATTGATGATTGTCTTATCGTTTATACGTTTGAATACCAGCACACAAATAAAAAATACCACGGTAAATACAAAGTGTACTATTAACCTTATACGCTTACGCTGTTTTTCTGATAAGTTTTCCTGCCTGCGTATGCCAAGTATATCAATACAAAAGGATGATGTAAGAGCAGTTAACGCTCCATCGGCACTGGGGAAAAGTGCAGAAATAAGGCCTATAATAAATATGATAGCCACCACTGACGGCAGGTAATTTAATGCAACTGTAGGAAATAAATCGTCGCTTTTTACCGCAATATTATTCGCCTGTGCGAACAGGTATAACAAACCGCCAAGCGTTAAAAATAAAAGGTTAACAATAAGCAGCACCACGCTAAAGGTTACCATATTTTTTTGGGAGTCCTTTACGTTTTTAACACTTATGTTTTTTTGCATCATTTCCTGGTCAAGCCCTGTCATCCCCACTGTTATAAACATGCCGCCTACTATTTGCTTTACAAAAAAGCCTGCGCTGTTTATATTGGTATTAAAAATATGGGTGTACCCTTTTGCCTGCAGGGCATGTAATGTGCCGCTAAAAGATAAGTGCATGCTTTGCATAATGTATACCATGCATATAACCAGGCCTGCCAGCATAAACGTGGTTTGCAATGTATCAGTAAAAACAATTGTTTTAACCCCACCTTCAAATGTGTACAGTAAAATCATTAATAATATAACAAATGTGGTAAGCCAAAACGGCACATGCATGTTATTTAAAATAAATATCTGCAGTACATTTATAACCAGGTACAACCGCGCTGTTGCACCCAGCACCCTTGATATAATAAAAAACAGGGAACCGGTTTTGTAGGCCATAAACCCAAAACGTTGTTGCAGGTAATTGTATATGGAAGTAAGATTAAGCCTGTAATACAAGGGCAACAAAATAAACGCTACCAGGAAGTAGCCGAGGAAATACCCTATAACCACCTGGAAATAACCAAATGCCCCCGCCCCAACAGTACCCGGAACGCTTACAAAGGTAACACCGCTGAGAGAAGTGCCAATCATGCCGAATGACACCAGCATCCAGTTACTATTACGGTTGCCAATAAAAAAAGAATCGTTATTACTGTTACGGCTTGTGTACCATGCTACACTTAATAATACAAGGAAATACGCTATAACAAAGGAAAACAATAATAATGGCGACATGATAATGCTTGCTGGTTATTTATTATTTAACAGCAACAAATATCAGTTTTAATGAGCAAAACACCATGTAACCACGTCCTGTGCAGCAAAATGGATATATACCGGGGCTATCTTTTTTTAGATGGGAAGTAAAAGTCAAAACCGGCACGAATGATAGGCAGTTGTGCACCGGAATACGAATCGCGGTACGGGGAGTTAGCGTTATTCAGCAGGTCTAAACCTATCATAATATAATAGCTGCCCTGCCCGACAACACGCTGCGTATAGCCAATACCCCCTATAAGGCTTGCCGCGCTAACAGTATTTGAATAATTTAGATTATTATTAAAATCTTTAGCGCTGTAATGTATCCAGTTTAACTCTGGCTGAAACTGAACAAATAAAAAACGCACGGGGAAAAGACGGGCAAAAACACCGCCGCCGTAGTTAAATGAGCGATAGCGTGTATTTTGATTATAGTAAGGATCTGCCCGCTCAGATGTATAATTTAAATTAACAACAAATCCTGCATCCAGCCATTGCGACAGGCTATAGCCAAGCTCCGGGTTTGCACCAACATTAAATGTATTGCTGCCAAAGCCCAGGGCAAGGCTGCCACCAGCAAACAGCCGGTTACCGGCAAGCTCGTTTTCATTTGCGTCGGAATATGTCGGGGGGGGATTTCTTTGCGCAAAAACCCCTGCAGCGCACATAACCAGGCCCAAAATCAATATTATCCTTTTCATTTTTTCTTGTAAATTTTTACAAACCTAACAGTTTAAGGCAAGTGTATCGTTTTCAGTCATTTAAAATATTGTTAGTATAGTTAATCAGGGTTGCCAGCAAAATGTTTCTAAAATTTATTTACACTTGAATAAACCAAAATTTATCGCCTGCGTATTATCTCTATGTAGCTGCAATAAAAGCAGGAGGCGCTGAAAATACTGCAGAATTTTTCAGTACCCCTGTCATAACAAAACCCTTATTACGTAAAGCTTTTATTTACCAATAACTATTTATTTAAACCGTATTGCTGCAATCGCAACCTGTTGCAGTATGGGCTGCTGCATGTTTGCCCGTTAAAAACTAAAGTTATGAAACCGCAATATTATATTGTAAAAACATTTATTGTTTTTACAGCATGTCTCTGCTTTTTTAATAGTTGCAAAAAATACAACCAGGACATAACATGGAGGATAAATACCAATGTGTATTCATCACCCACGCTCATCCGCTTTTTAAACTCAGACCCCGCGGCCACAGAAGAGCCAAAGGATTTTAAAGTGACAATTTCCGGCCGTGATGCCAACAAAGTGGTGGTGGAAAGCGGTGGAACCGAGTTTAAGGCCGTTGGCGGCCTGTTGCCCCTTGCACTGGTGGGCGGCGTTACACCTACCCCTGAAAACCCGGTAATATTTAATGTGTATGCTGACATACCGGGGTATGCTCCTGTGTCGCAAGCCATTATACTTACAGATACTGCACCCTCGGTACGCAGCGTGTTTGCAGTATCGTATGCAAACCCCGTCAAAGGCACTTCAGCTTTTTCAAAATCATCCAGCCTTAGCGGCGGCGTTTCCGGTGCCGTTACGTTTTCCACACAAACCAACGCTGACATGACAGAAAAAGCTACTATAACCATACAGGACGGCACCCAAATGCTTGATGCTGATGGTAACGTCATCAATTCATCAAACCTGCAAACAAAGGTAATACATTTTGGCACAGGCACTACATCTTCTCTTGAATCCTTTCCAGGCGGTTTAACGGCACCGGATGCACTTGACAAAAACGGCAGTCCTATTGAGGGTGGCGTAACATTTGTTACCGGCGGCCTGCTGTCAATACGCATGCTGGCGGGAGGTATTGATGTAAAGAAATTTTCAAAACCATTGAACGTAACAATGGAAATGAACAGCAATGTTATAAATCCCGGCACAAACCAGTCCGTTAAAGCCGGCGACAGCATACCGGTGTGGAGCCTTAACGAACAAACAGGGCAATGGAAGTGCGAGGCGATGGGTTATGTTACTTTAGATAAGAACGGCAAGCCTTCGGTTGAGTTCCAGGCTGCTCATCTCTCCTGCTGGAACCTCGACTGGTCATGGCAGCAATTTGGCAGCTATAAAACCTGCAATAACTCGCTAAGGGTTATTATCCATGCAGATCCTTCTTATTGTGCGGGCAACTTTGAAGTAACCCTGGAAACAAAAAACAACCAGTACCTTGGCGCATTGCACGGCACCCCTTTGTATAATGGTTTTGAATGTGTATTTGCACAAACACCCGTTATTGATGAAGCGAAAATAGTCATTACAAACAATGGCAACGGGAAAGTTGTGGCTGAAAGTGTACTGTTTACTCCTTGTAGCCAGGGTGTTATTGAAGTAGACCTTGGCGTACCGCCCGTGCCTGATGTTGTTGCCATAAACCTTAACGTAAAGGGTAAATGCACCAATCTTAACGCAGCGTTTGGCATAAGCGGTTGGTTTTACTTCTATTTTGCTGCCGCCGGGCCGCTGGACGACCAAAAAGTACTGGTGCATGTTACCAACGGCGCAGGAACCCTTAAGCTGGTTAATGGCGCTAATTATATAATACAGGTTTGCTATGACCAGCAGAATTATGTAGCTGCAGGCACATTTAACAAAGAAAATTTTGTATTTACACCTATAGTATATGGCAAGTATGCACTTACAGGCACAGGTGCTTTTGATGCAGTAGCTAACGCGCTTAACCTTGACTTTAACCTTGCAACCAGTTGTAACAATTAATACCCTTTTTCCGTACCTGCTGTAAAACGCCGGCAGCACCTGTTGCTGCCAAAATATACACCATGGAAAAGCCGCAGGGCCGCCCTTAATTTGGGGCGGCCCTTTTATTTCCCGCCGGCTTTTATGAAAAAATAATTAACAGGCGCGTGCAATGAATTGCCCTAATATTCAGTCATATTTGGGTAGCTATGCCAATGCAGGAAAAAGACCTTATACGTGAATGCTTGAATGGAGACAGGGGTGCCCAGCAATTGCTGTACACCCGGTATGCTGACGTAATGCTTGGCGTATGTTACCGTTATACCAAAAGCCTGGCCGATGCTGAAGATATTTTGCAGGAAGGCTTTATTAAGGTATATACAAAACTTCACCAGTTTAAACACAACGGGGAACTTGGCGCATGGATAAGACGCATAATGGTGAATACCGCTATTACTTATATTAACAAGCATAACCGATATAAAAGAGAGCTTCAGGTTGACGACATCGCCGTACATCCTGTAAGCGACGAAAACCCCGAAATTACCATAGATACAAAACAACTGGTAGAACTGATAAGGGAATTGCCGGTAAGCTACCAGACAGTATTTAACCTTGTAGGCATTGAAGGCTTTAGCCACGTAGAGGTGTCAAAAATGTTAAACATTAATGAGAATACGCTGAGAAGCCAGTACAACCGTGCAAGAACTATGCTTATAAGCCGGTTAAAAAAAATTAGTAACGCTTCAGAAAACCAGGCATATGCAGGGAGAATTTGAAAAGAAAATACAGGAACGCATGCAGACTTTTGGCATGCCACCCTCCCCACAGGTGTGGGAAGAGGTAAACGCTGTATTGGGTAAAAGAAAACACCGCCGGGTGTTTATAGGCTGGTGGATATTACTGGGGCTTGTGGTAGCCACCGGGGGCATACTGTTGTATAACAAAGAAACAGTATTGCGTAATGGCCTGGAATTGCAGCCGGCCATAAATAATGATACTGCACACACCAATAACAACAGCCTGGCAAAAAAATCAGCGGCAGATACATCGCTCCTCAATGCAACGGCAAAACAACTAACAACTTCACCATCAACGCCATCTCAAAAAAATACAGGTGCTTCCCAAACAATATCATCAATATATAACCGTACCATTAAACATACATCAAAGGCCGTTGCAGCTACTAAACAGGGCAATATGCCGCAAGCCGGCAGTATAGTACCCGGCAAAAACCAATCCTCGTTAAAGAACGGGGAGGATATTACACCACAACAAGTTAAAGAACCCCCTGTTATTGCAGAAACCAGCAGTAACCTGCCACTTGCTTCAGCACAACAGCAGCTAACCCGGGCGCCGGGTGATGATCAAATAAAAAACGATGTACAAAGCGGGCAACAGCCGTCAGCCCCGGCAGGCGCACAAGTTACAACACAGGCCCAAAGCCCGGAAAAACAAACAAACACATCTCCCAAAACCACCATCCTCCGCAGGCATGAGTGGTTTTTAAGGCTTTCAGCGGGGGTTATGCAAACAAGGCAAAACAGCCTGTTGGGTAGTGGCGATAAAAGCCTTGCTGCAGCAACGCCCCAAATGAACTATGCCAACATACTGGCATTAACTGCCCCGGCTGCCATTAAATATGATATACAGTCACCGGGTGCAGGCTTTGCGTTAAGCGCCAGCTTTGTTTACCAATATAAACTATCATCACAATGGCAGGTGTATGGCAGCCTTGGTGCAGTTTTTTTAGCCAATACACAAAAAACAGGCGCATTGTACGACCAGGCGTTTAACCTGAATAACGGTTTATTTTCTGGCGGCAGTAACAGCAATGTGCAATATACTTATTACCAGGGTGGCGAAGGCAACACAAATACGGTAATAAACAAAGCCTGGCAATTGCAGGCACAGGCAGGCGTAAATTATATTATTAACCCACGGGCTAAAACAAAGTTTTTTGTTGATGCGGGCCTTTCTGGTGCATGGATGCTGTCTAGCCGGTGGCTTATACCTGATGCCCGATACGGAAAGCTGTATTATAATAAACAGGTGCTTAATAACACCATCATAGGTTGGCAGGCCGGCACAGGTATGCAGTTTAAAAACAACATAAAATTGGGCATAGGGTATCAACAAAGCTTTACATCCCTTGCTAAAAGTTATGTTGAGCCCCGGTTGAAGTGGGAGAATGTGAATATTTATACGGCAGTTCCATTTTCGCTTATAGCCTCCAAAAAACAAAAACACTAAAAATACCAAACTTTATACAACCAAACCTTTTGTTATGAAAATACGCTCCATAGCTGCGGCTGTTGCCATACCGGCTGTAATTGCCTGCATCGTTATATCTGCCTGCACGAAAGATACGGGCTATAGAACCGTAAAAGTTTATACACCTGTTTATAAATCAATAACAGATGTAACTGCTTCTGTAAAAACAAGCGAGCCGGAAGGCGTAACAGCGTCGGGTAAAATGCTTCTGCTTGGTAAATACATTTTTTTGAACGAAGTAAATAAAGGCATACATATTATTGACAACAGCAACCCGGCCGCACCTGTAAATAAAGCATTTATAAATATTCCCGGCAACCTTGATATTGCTACTAAAGGCAATACCCTGTATGCTGATTGTTACACGTATTTGCTTGTACTTGATATTAGCGACCTGCAGAACGTTAGTTGCAAAACATACCTGCATAACGTTTTTCCTGACAGGGCATCGGTGCTGGGTACAACAATTCCAGACGGGCAGGTAATTGTTGACTGGAAAACAAGGGAAGCAACAGAAAATGTTTCAGTGATGCCGGGGCAGGGAATATGGAAAAACCATGAATATTATTATAATGGCCCCTGGTATGATTTATATGCAGGTGCGCCGCAGTCCAATGCTTACAACCTTGCATCATCTGGCAAATCAAATACAGGCATTGCGGGTTCATCGGCACGGATGGCTATTATTAACAATCACCTGTACACTGCTGCCAGCAATGTATTATCGGCCATCAATATTGCCACCCCTTCCGCGCCAAAAATGGAAAGCCAAAATGCCACAGGTATTTCCGCACAAAGCATTTTTCCATTTAATAACAAGCTTTTTATCGGCGGCAGCAATGGTGTATCTGTCTTTAGCACTGACAATGCATCTGCGCCTTTACTGGAAGGCGGGTTTGGCCATTTTTGTAGCGGCGACCCCGTAATTGCCGATGAAAATACAGCTTATGTAACCCTGCACACAGGTAACTGGTGTAATGGTGCAATAGACGAGCTGGACGTTTTAGACGTGTCTGACCTGCACAATTTAAAAACTATACGCAACTACCCGCTTACCAGTCCAAAAGGACTGAGTAAGGATGGCAACCTGCTTTTTGTTTGCGACGGTCCGGCACTTAAAGTATTTAATGCTGCAAACCCTGCAGATATAAAACTGCTGCAAACTATTAACCTTGCCGACACATATGATGTTATATGCCATAATAAAATAGCTTATGTATCTGCCAAAGGAGGGTTATACCAGTTTGATTACAGTGACACCAGGAATATTAAGCAATTGGGTAAAATATCGTTACCACAATAACGCCGTTATGCCTAAAAATTATTTATTTGTGCTGTTGTGTGCTTTACCTTTTTTTGCTGCTGCGCAACAAGGCGAAAAAAGCATGCACCTCTATAACATAACGCAGTTTGGCTGGCTTATGGGAGACAATGCTCATACCACCAGCATTGAAACTGTAACCGGGTTGTCGTACAAACGATATAAAGCTGGTTTGGGGGTAGCCCTGGACAATTATGGTTATAAAAGCCTGCCGGTTTTTGTTGACCTGCGTTATAATTTGTCAAAAAACACCAAAAATATACTGCAGTTTTATGGTAATGGGGGAATGAATATTCCGCTGCAATCAGGTAACCTGCCTTACAAATATAATAACGGGGATGTGTGGCACGCATTGCATCCTTCATTTTATGGGGAAGCAGGTGTTAATTATGTGTTGCGGCTGGGTAAATTACTGTCTGTAAATGCGGGCCTGGGCTACAATTACAAAACTTTTAAATATACTGAATATAATTACCAGGGCGACATAGTTTTAATGAGAACAGCTACCAGTTATGCTTACCATTACAGTAAGTATGTTTTACGTGTAGGTTTTGGGTTGTGGTAGCTGTAATTTATAAACGCATTTCAGGCACATGGGCAGGTATAACAAGCCTGCCTTTTGTTTTTTCTATTATCGCTTCAACGCTTACACCCGGTGCGCGCTCCAGCAGTAAAAAGCCATCACCGGTAATATCAAGCACCGCCAGGTCCGTCACTACTTTTTTTACGCATTTAACGCCTGTTAAAGGCAGGGTGCAGGCAGACAGCAGTTTACTTTCCCCTTTAGGATTAGTATGCTGCATAGCTACGATAATGTTTTTTGCGCTTGCAACTAAATCCATTGCCCCACCCATGCCTTTTACCATTTTGCCGGGTATCTTCCAGTTGGCAATATCTCCCGTGTCGCTCACTTCCATAGCGCCTAATACTGTAAGGTCAATCTTACCGGCGCGTATCATGCCAAAGCTTTCAGCACTATCAAAAAAAACACCTCCTTTTATTATCGTTACAGTTTCTTTACCCGCGTTAATAAGGTCAGCATCAATTTCTTCTTCCGTAGGATAAGGCCCCATACCAAGAATACCGTTCTCGCTTTGCAGTATCACCTCCATCCCTGCCGGTATAAAGTTAGATACCAGCGTTGGTATGCCTATGCCAAGGTTAACATACATACCGTCTGTTAACTCCTGCGCGATGCGTTTGGCTATGCCATATTTGTCTAAAGCCATTAGATTGCAGTTTTAGATTGCAAATTTTACAGTTGACGATGAAGATTAAATAAATGCTGATATGCATTGGCAGCAAGCACATCATCGTTAGCCTCTTTACA
>DASZUX010000107.1:0-5931 GCA_035547455.1 Chitinophagaceae bacterium | reverse complement strand
GATCAATGCTTGCATACAACGGTATGGTTATGCCTGCTTTTTGCGGCAGCAGCTTGCCTGCATCTATATTAATCGCACCGTCAAATTGCGTCATATCATTAAAGGCACGCTGCTGCACCTGCTGCTCAATAGTACCCCAGCCATGTGTGTAGGTATTGGCTGAAACAGACATTGTGCCAAGGTCTGCAAGCTGCATGTCCACCCTGCCCAGGGCTGCCCAGCCGCCTTGCTCATCAATTTCTGAAAGGCGCAATTCATCCACCCACACTTCTGCATTCACCGCTACATTGGTGGTTTTTGCGTTTTCAATACCAATTAAAATGCCCTGTACTTCGGCAAGATTTGGGTTACCCATTACTGCGTAACTTTTAGTGGTGCCCGGGGCCGCTTCTCTGTAAATTTTGGAGATAGACTGCCCTGATGCATCCCTGCGCAACTTAAGCTGTACCAGGTCCTGCAGTGCAAAATCAAGGTTATTGGCCGTGGGCCAAATATCATCTGCAGATGCAGCCGCATTAGGTGCTGTAACTTTTAAGGGTATGCGCACCTCGTAATAGTTGGTAAGAAAGTCCTGCCCAATGCGAATTACCGCGTAAAGATCTCCATCGGTAATAGCAGGCTGGTTCACAAGCGACTCGGCATGTACAAACATTGACAGTTCGCCGTAGCGCCGTATGTCGAGATTTAGTGTCTTAAACACAGCCCTGGCATCGCCCTTTGGCAGGTTGTGCACGCGCAGGCTCATTGATTGTTCGTTCTGCAACAGGTTTACACCGTTATTGCTAAGTATCTGCACACGCTCAATACCCGGGGGTATTTTATAAGGTATGGGAAGCCTGCTGCTGTTTTCCTCAATATTTACTGAGAGAAGATCAAACGACGCCTGGGTGTTGGTTGGGATGGGCGTGTATGAACCAATGGTGTCAAGATTGTATGTGAATGTCCTCCATTGGTTGCGTACCAGGTTTAAAGTTGCAAAGCGCATCACTACCGAGTCTTCAAAACCGGTAAGGTACATACGCATAAAGCGGATAGATTTAAAATCGGGTATGTTACCTATTTTGGCGGTAAAATCTTTTACAGGTATCCTGAAAAGATACCATGTTTCAGGCGTGGATGAGCCATTGGCCAGGTGCGGTGTAACAACTCTCTGGTCGGTAATGTATTTGCTAAGGCCCACGCCCATTCCCGGTTTCAGGTCAACTTCATATTCATAATATTCCTCGGTTTCATTCAGCGTATTGTCGTGGTCAAGGTCCTCATTGTCCGGGTACAGCGTGGCGGCGGGGGAGAACTGTGATGTATTACCTGCAACGGGCGAATTGCCCTGCGGGTTGTTATAGTTTTTGTACCTGCCCAGTATGCCAGTTTTTGCAGCATCATAGCTGGCATCGCGGTACCACTTGTAATCGTCGTTTGAAGGGTCATTAAACGCTTTTTGATATACCGCTGAAGCAGTACCATAATTGGCAGCAAGCTGGGTAAGATAATTGTTTCTTTTGCTGCGTTCCCCATTGTCGCCAAGCCCGTCAAAACCTACGTCCTGGTATTGGCGGTCATTAGGGTCGTTACTAAAGGCCTGCGTAATTTGTATTGGGTTAAGCGGTGCACGGCCCCAGGTGGTAGTACTGTCAACGGCTGCAGGCTGGGTGGGGGTGTTCAGGCCGTTTTCATAAAAACGCCGGCCATCTTTCAAAATGTCTTCGCTTACATTGCCCAGGTCAATATACAGCTTGCCGCCGGAACTTGTTGGGTCTTTAATAAAAGGGTTTTGTACCCAAAATTCAATAAATTCTATATTGCTTGTTTCAAAATCTGTCTGGTCAAGGCTGCGCATAATACCTCCCCAGCGCTGTCTTAAAGTATTAGGCTGAAACTTACCGTCGGCTGTAATATCATTCCTGTCTGCCGTAAAATTATATGGGCCGGGCTCAGCGGGATAATAAGCCAGGTCGAAGGTAGAAGTAAGCACATCGGTGATATTCGTTGTTCTTTGGGGAAACAACTCATTGGTGCTTACGGCGCGTACGCGGGGGTCGCTTAATTCGTCCTTGTTATCGCGCAGCGGGTTGTTGGGACTGGTTTTGTCCTGCAGTATAGGTTCAATATTATACCAGGCAAGTTTGGCGCGGTTTTTACCATAATCTACCGAGTCAAGCAGTGATGCTTCGGGAAAAAGCCCGTTGCCTGCCGGTGTTGATGCCAGTGCCCATGATACAAAAGGAAATCTTAAGTCAACACTGCTGCTGCTGCCCTCAAAATCGTCAATATAAATAAGGCCGTTTGAGCCTTTGCCTATTTGCGGGGCGTGCCCCGGTTTAAGCACAGCCGCTTCGCCATAAGCATTAATGGTACTCATGGTACTGGTGTTATAAAAAGGCAACCTGTTAAGAAACCGGGTAACACCAGGTATGTTTGAATGATAATTAAAATCAACCCCGTACATGGTGTTGCGTATCGGATCTTCGCCGTAATCCTCCTTGGTAAAGAAGGGCCGTTCGCTCAGGCGCTCCATAGTAGCGCCCAGTGATAGCTTTTTGTTTACCGTATAATCAGCCCTTAAGCCAAAAAAACTTCGTTGCTGTATGCCGAACGACGCATTGTTTTCGTACTGCACATTAACGGGAACCCCTGAATTTAATATGGCCTGGTTAACAACAGTTAAAGTACCAAGGTTATAATCAATTGTATAGTCCTGGTTTTCAATAAGCGTTTGGCCACCAGCCGTTACCGTTACCGATCCGGGCGGTATATTAAACCCGCCGAGGTATACCTGGGAGTTGGAAGCACCTTTTATCGTGCCCTGCAGCAGGTAATGATCAAGGTTGGCATAGGTTTGCGCAATAGCCTTTATTGAATCGTATAGCTGCTGGTAAACGTATTTGTTTGCTATGGTATCAGGCACGCCTGCAAATGCGAGGGTCCTTAAATCGTTGCCAAAGGGCTCCAGTACAGGAAATATAATTTTGCCCTGCTGTGAGAGGACTGTAAAACTATCCACGTAATCAAACTGGCCATCGGGAGCGGGGTCGTTTCTAAAATTTAGCCTGTCAAGGTTAAGGATAGAAATAAGTGATTTGCCTGATACGGCCTGGCTGCTTTCGGGCAGGTAACGTTTGGTGCCGCCGCTGGGCTCCTGGTACATTACATTTACATTAAAGCCGTCCTGTTGCAGGGTGGTAACATCCAGCGTGTACACATTTTTCATCATTAGTTGCCAAATGGGTAATGCCGGCCTTTGCGATGTTGCTTTTAGCAATTTAAGAAACAGCACTTTCTGCACACCACTTGTAGAATCAACAGTAACATCCTGGGAAAATTCGCCTACCTGGTACACCCTGCCGTTATAAGTGTACTGGTAAGCTACGGCCAGCACATCGTTAGGCTGTAGTTGCTGCCTCAGGCACAAAAAACCCACTTTGGGGGTATAATAATATTCACTGGGGTCAAGCTTGCGGGCAAATGTTTTCTCATAATCTTCCACCGGGGTAAGGCCGCGTTGCTGCAACGTTGTATTTACAAATGTTGGGTCGCGGTTGGCTTTGTTACCGGCCAGGAAATTGTACAGGTCGTTTGAGCCGTTGTCGGGCAGGCCGCTGGTAGTAAGCGAGGGGTGGATGTTGGCATTGTACGGCGAATCTTCGCCCAAATCCATAAGGCCTACAATAGCCCTTGTATTAGATACCGTGCCGGTACGGTTGGTTACCCATACCTCCAGGCGCAATATTTGTACCTGGCTGTTAATTACTGGCAGGTTGGCCATAGCCTTATTAAAGTTCTTCCTGAAATACTGCCCCATTAAAAAGTTGCGGTTTTCATCATAGTCATCCAGTTTCTTGTCAATCTTAGTAGTAAGACCGCCCCCCTGGAGTGTAACCGATTGCCTTTGCGACCGCTGGTTGGCAATAGCAGTGGTAATCATAAGTTTGCCAAACTGCAACTGGGTTTTTATACCAAACAGGCTTTGCACGCTTGACATTAAGGTGCTTTTGGTTTGAAACGAAACGTTACCGGCCTCCACTGACTTTATCAGCTCATCATCCATACCCTTATAATCAAGCTTTAACTGGTTTTCATAATCAAAGTTGGCCTGTGTATTATAGTTTATGGGCAGTTTAAGCTTATCGCCTATGCTGGCGTTTACATTTACATTTGAGTTCATGTCAAAATCAAGCCCCCCGTTACGCTGTGCCCGTTCTGGCAAAGTGGGGTTTTTAACATGCTGGCCGGTATAACCCAGCTTAAGGTTAACACTGCCCTCCGGTTTAATATCTACTTTTAAGCCATTGGGCCCTACACCAAAAATTCTGTCGAACAATTTATTATATATGTGTGGTTTTGGACGAAGGGTTTGGCGGTTAAGCATACTTAACGCTTCGGAGCGCTGGCTGAAATAATCTTCTTCCGCGGCCTGGTTTTGCAGTTTCCAAAAATCTTCAAAACTCATTGACATAGGGGTGCGGTAAACCGTATTCCCTATTTTTTCAGTGATAATATATTGATTTGTAGCTGGATTGTATTCTATGTTTTGTTTAATAAGGGCTGTGTCGTTAATATTAAACGGGTTATTGTTGCGCCAGCTAAAGCGGTCGCCGCGCCTGTCCTGCAGCGGGTAGTGCAGGGAGTCGCTTTTAGGCGCAGATTTACCGGGGTTTTGTGCCAGTAACCTGTTACTGCCTGCAAGCATCACAATAAATGCAGCGATAAATAAAAAACGGGTAGCCAATTTGCGTTAGCGATGGTTATGTAAAGGTTGCTTCAATAATTACAGGTTTTTGAGTGCTGTTTTAATTAACGCTTCAATGGTTATATTATCTGTTTGCTGTGCTTTTTTAAGCGCGGCTTCTGCAGCCGCTCTGGCAATACCCAGCGCAAGCAATGCATCCAGTGCATCCTGCTGTATGCTGGTTACCAGTGCACCCGGCAATGTTATGCTGGCGGTGTTAAGCCTGCCTACCTTATCTTTCAGCTCTAATATAAGCCGCTCCGCTGTTTTTCGGCCGATGCCTTTAATAGCTTCCAGCGTTTTTGTATTGCCCTGTACAATGGCCTTAACAATTTCATCAGGTTTAAGACCCGACAGCATCATCCTGGCAGTAGCGGCACCTACCCCCGAAACACTGATGAGTTGTAAAAAAAGATCTTTTTCATCCTGCCCAAAAAAACCAAACAGGGTTTGGCCGTTTTCAGTTATATGCAGGTAAGTAAGCAGTTGGCCGCTGCTGCTGTTGCTGATGTGCGAATAAGTATTAAGGCTTATCTGCAACTCGTACCCAACCCCATTTACATCCACAATAACCTGTGCAGGCGATTTATGTATAAAGTTACCCCTAACAAATGCTATCATAACTGCTGTAAGCCAAAAGTATGGGTTTCGGGTAAATAATACATTAATTTATAGAGGTATTTTTGGAAAAGCCGTATTAATACCTATTGCCTGTGTACATAAAGCAAAGGCTTGCAGGGGGCTTAAAAGCCATACCTTTGACAGGTTAAATAAATACTTATGCCGCACGAGTCAATTTCGGTATTTGACATGCTTAAAATCGGAGTGGGGCCTTCAAGCTCGCATACGTTAGGGCCGTGGCGTGCAGCGCAGCGGTTTGTTGAAGCTGTTGACAGGAAATTCGGGCTGCAGCATATAAACAAAGTAAGTGTATTGTTATATGGCTCGCTGGCCAAAACAGGTAAAGGCCATGGTACCGGCATTGCTGTTATACTGGGCCTTTGCGGGGAAGACCCGGTGACCATTGACGTAAACCTTATACAGCATAAAATTGATACCATAAGTGCACAGCAGGTATTGGTACTTGGCGGTGTACAGCCCATACCATTCGACCCCCTGCTGAATATACAGTTTTTGTTTGAAGAAACGCTGCCATTTCACCCCAATGGCCTTACTTTTTTGGCCGATACAGATGCAGGAGAAAA
>DASZUX010000106.1:0-4269 GCA_035547455.1 Chitinophagaceae bacterium | reverse complement strand
AGCTTCATATCGTTACTTCAGTTGTGATAGAAAAATAGTAAGGTTGCCTTTTGCAACCGCGACAGCCAGTAGTGAACGCCATAGCGATAATTGTGCACCTGCATTGCCTAATTCAGCTTTTACAAGGTCATACTGCGCCTGGGCCAGCCTTGTGTAGTCTATCAGGCCAGCTTCATAACTAATGCTTAGGTCGCTATATACATCATGGGCAGACTTTAAAAGCAAGGGCGTTCCGGTAGCTATCTTTAAATCCTGCCGGTATTGCAGCAAGGCGCTTTCGGTTTGCTGGCGTATATCGCGGGCAGCCTGTTTCAGCCGGGCTTCCCCTGCCTTCAGTAAAAAAACATATTGTTTTTTCTGAATTCTTAGTGTACTGTATTGTAATAATGGGAAACTTAGCTGCAAGCCAATACCTGCATTGGTGCGTGAAAACTTAAGACCATCGGTCTTATTAATATTGCCATTTGCACCAACTCCCGATGCCCGCGCATACAGGTTACCCCAAAAATCTAGCCGTGGTACCCATGATTTCTGCACTTCTTGTAATGCCGATGCTGTAGCAGCCTGCTGTGCGGCCAGCGTTTCGTAAAACGGATGATTGGCAGCATTGACGGTATCTTCAATCATAAATACCCCGGAAGAAAAAGTAGTGTCAGTAAGCAATACATTTTCTGCAGCCTGGGCGAGGCCAGTAAGATTGCAAAGTTCAGTTATATTTTGCAGGTAAGTTTTTTCTGCCTGCAAAAAGTCAATGTTGCCTTGAGCAATAGCTGCCTGGAACTGGGTTGTATCAATGCCCGGTTTTAAACCGGTATTTGCCAGTACATGCGCCTGTATTAATGCTGTATTGTTGCGCGCAATACCGGCCTCAATGCTGTGCATAACCTGCTTTATATACACAGCTTCCAGGTAGGTATTCAATGTGATGTACTGGTAACGGAACAATTGTTCATTATACACTGCATTGGCCTGTTTAAAAATAGCGGAAGCTTTTTCAATAGCTGCATTCCGCTGACCGAAAGTTATGGGATTCCATTTCGCCAATGCGCCAACAACAGAGCCTGGAACAAAATTCATATTATTGTTTGCTGAAGGCGGGCCGCTTACAGGCAATAAAAGACCCGGATAACTCATGCCTGTAATATTGTTGAAAGTAGCCAGGTTAAGCTGGTAACCGGCATTAACATCAGGTACCAGGCTATTTTTCACCAGGTCAATATTTTCTTTAGCGGCCAATGCCTGTTGCCGGTACGACTCCAACTGGGGGAGGTTTATTTCAACACGTTGGAATGCCTCAACCAGGGATAGTTTTACCTGCTGGCCGGCGGCAGCAACAAAGGCGCATGTATAGGTTACAAGCAGCAAAAGCCAACGAGATATTACCATGGGCATGATTATAGGTTGACCCGCAAGCTAACAGGCAACTTTGGATAAATTTTGGATTTGAAGCGATTGCCGGGTGCTTTCAATAAATAAATTTAAAATACAATACTTAAGGTATGCACGCCCGCGTAATAAGTGTAGGATGGCTTAAAGCCATATAGCTGGCATATCTGTTTAACTAATGCCAGGCCCAACCCGGTTGACCTGGCTGCATCATTACCTTTGCTAAACCGGTTAAACAACAATTCGGGGTTAACTGAGATGTTGGGGCCGCTGTTGCTGATAGCAAGACAATGCTGAGACAGGTTTATTTTTACCCACCCACCGGCAATGTTGTGAACAATGCTGTTTTTAATAAGGTTGCCTGCCAGCATTTCCATCAGCGATGCATTAGCCTGTATAGTCACAGAGGTTGCGGTGATGTCAATCTGCGGAAAATGCTCCTGGTATTGCAGCATGTAATTTTCAATAATTTTGTGCAATAATAAATTCATGTCAACCTGCTGCTCGTCTGGAAACTGGTTGTTCTCAATTTTTGCCAGCATTAGCAGGTTTTTGTTCATTTGGCTTAGCCGGTCATTCGCATCGGTAATATCAGCAAGCAGTAATGCTGTATTTTCTGTTATTTCCCCTTGGTTTATTAGCATCTCGAGCTTTGACCGGATGATGGTTAAAGGTGTTTGTATTTCGTGCGAGGCATTTTCGACAAATTGCTTCTGGTTGAGGTAAACGTGACGGCTTCGTTCTACAAGCGCTGTAAGTTCTGTATTAAGCTGATCAAACTCTGTAACGCCCGTGTTTTCTTCCAATATCAAACCGGCATTACCAGTAATATTATAACTGCCCAATTGCTGCATAGTTGTGCGGAAAGGAGTCCATAAAGAACGGGATGCTCTATCATTGATATAGATGATAACGATAAAAAGCAATGCTAGTATGCAAACCTCGCACAGGAACACTTTAATAATAAGATGACTTATTTCGGTATCGGAAACATAGGTGGTAAGCATGTACATTTTACCATTGGCAAAAAAGCTGCCTGTAAGTTTGGTATAAGATAATACCTCGCGTTTTGAGACATCAAAAAAAGCGGTATCGTCCATAAAGGAAAAACCGCCTGCCGGTATGGCATTATTTTCAACAATGCTGTATTCGCCAGGGACTGCTAACTGCATAGACGGATTTGCCTTGAAAGCATTTATATAATGAAACTGGGTTAGTTGCAGTTGCTTTTGTTGCATGTGATGTGCCTGCATATGCATAAGGTAATAAAAAATTATGCAACTGCCTGCCATTACCAGCCACAACCACCAGAACAACATTCTGGCATTTTTTCGTTGTAATGCCTGACTCATACCGTTATTTTATAACCAAGTCCATAAACTGTTTGAATAATATCTTCTGCCCCTTTTTCTTTTAGTTTGCGTTTAAGGTTTTTTATGTGTGAATATACAAAATCAAAAGAAGAGAAATCTTCTGACTCCTGCCCGAATAAATGCTCCCCAATAGATCTCTTACTAAGCACCTTGTTCCCGTTCACTACCATAAAAAGCAGCAAGTCATATTCTATTTTGGTAAGTGTTAACACTTCATTATCAACCAATACAGTTCTTGTCTGCATTTCAATACTCAGCGTTCCAAACTGTAACACATTATTACCTCTGCTATGTTTCCTGCGCAATAAAGACTTTATTCTTGCATTCAGTTCAGGCAGGTGAAAGGGCTTTGTTATATAATCATCCGCGCCTAAATTGAGGCCGGTTATTTTATCATCAAGGGAGTCCCGGGCAGATAGTATGATTACTCCGTCTTCTTTTTGCTGTTGCCGCAAATATTTTAGCAGTTCCAGGCCGCTACCGCCCGGCAGATTTATGTCGAGAATTATGCAGTCATAATCAAAGTCTTCCAGCCTTGTTAACCCTTCATTAAAATTATCAACACCTTCGCACATAAATTCTTCTTTACGAAAGTATTCAAGCATGCCACGCAGCAAGCTTGCTTCATCTTCTATTATCAACACTTTCATACCGGCGAAGCTATTAGTAAATTCTTATTTTGTAGCCAGTTTTACGGCGGAAATCATTAAAACTGGTAGTTCATTGTATGAAAATATTTTAATTATTCTATCGGGCATTGCCTGGGGCAGTGTAAGATTAATAAACGGGCGAGGACCTGAATTAATCACTGCCTGAACTCTACGAACGCAAGATTTGTCTTCACTTTAAGCAGTTTGCTAAAACTATTCTTTTGCTTTATGCAACCAGCTTTGGCTTATATGCCGCTGTGCGTTCTGCCTAATGAGCAAACGCAACATACCCCTTAAGCAACCGGCGATAGGTTTACCTGTTCAGCCAGGAATTGAACGGTGGGCAGGCCATTGCTTAACAAAGTTGGCAAAAAAGAGAAATGGCTGTTCAAATCCGGATTTGAGCACTATTTAGTTTCACAATGCAGGTTTTCATGATGAGTTTTGTAAAAAAACACATGAAACATTGGATATTACTTTATAGTTTTTTGTTGCCGGTAGTTTTATCAGCCACTGCCCAGGATGTTTCCATTGAAAGGCCGGACGGGAAAGTAATAACTACCTCGTATGTTGACAGCGTTGCATTGCAGTTAATGGATACTGCTGCGGTAACAGGGCTTGAACTTGGGTTGGTGAGCAATGGCAAAGTGGCCTACTTAAACGGGTATGGTTACCGGAATAAAGCCATGCAACAGTTGAACGATACCAGTACCTGCTTTTATGCTGCCTCGCTCGCAAAGTCTTTGTTCGCCTGCCTGGTGATGCAACTGGCAGATGAAAAAAAACTTTCGCTTGATACCCCGCTTTATAAGTACCTGCCAAAACCGCTGCCGGATTATGATAACTATAAAGATTTGGTT
>DASZUX010000105.1:0-1876 GCA_035547455.1 Chitinophagaceae bacterium | reverse complement strand
GTTACCGACAAACAATCCGGTGAGCCCCTGCACAGCGCATTGGTAACGCTTGAAATGAAACAGGGAGGCATTAGCCATAAAATACTCAGCGGCCTTAACGGCGGGTTCCTGTTTAAAAATGTGAAAGACGGGAGCTATACGGTAAAGGTTGAGTACGTTGGTTTTAAACCGGCGGAAACTGATATTACGGTAAGCGGCGCAACAGTAAATGTACCCGTTGCACTTGAAGGACAGAGTTTGCAGTTGCAGGAAGTAAAAGTTAACTCAGTACGCAATTCAGGCTCGGAGGCTTCGGCTTTTTTAGCCGACAGGCGTGCGGCCTCTATTCAAAACTCGGTATCGGCAAGAGCCATTGAAATATCTCCAGACCTGTCAGTAGCCAACGTAACCCAGCGTGTAAGCGGCGTGTCCCTTGAAAGAAGCACTAACGGGGAAGGGCAATATGCAATTGTGCGCGGTATGGATAAACGCTATAACTACACCCTTGTAAACGGCATAAAAATACCAAGCCCTGATAATAAAAACAGGTATGTTCCATTAGACATTTTTCCCGCCGACCTGTTAGACAGGCTGGAAGTTACAAAGGCGTTAACACCCAATATGGAAGGCGATGCTATTGGCGGCGTGGTGAATATGATAATGAAAGACGCACCGGACAAGTTTAGCGTTAAGGCTGACGGCGCACTTGGGTTTGCCGATTTTGGCGGGAGGAATTTCAGCACTTTTGACCGCTCTGCCAGTCTTTCCCACTCACCCCGTTACACCAATGGAGAAAGCTATGTAGCACCTGGCAGCGCATTTCCCAAAAATGCCTTTACCTATTCTTCCAAATCAAACCCTGTCAGCTCCCTGCTGGGGCTTTCTGCAGGCGGACGTTTGTTTAAAGATAAGCTGGGCATTATTGTAGCCGGCAGCTTTCAAAATAATTACCGCAACATAAACAGTACGTTTTTTGGCACCGAAACCGACAGGAATAATAACAGCGCCTTTTTAACCAGTATACAGGCAAGAAAATATTCAGTACAGCAGCAACGTACCGGCCTGCATACAAAGCTTGATTTTAAAATTGACAACAATAATAAAATTAACCTGTACGCAGCTTATTTTAACCTTGAGAAGAATGAATACCGTTACTCCTCAGACACAGACCTGGTGCTGGGCCGTACAATACCCGGCAGCGGCAGGGTTAGCAACAGCATACGCAGCCTGCATGATGTGCAGCAAATTTTTAATGTAACACTAAATGGCGAACATAAACTTGCAGAAGGGTTTAACATGAACTGGTCAGCAGTGTACTCAAAAGCCACTGATAACAGGCCGGATGAAGCCACGCTTGATTTAGTAACCGGCGTTTCAGTTGATCCCACCACGCACCAGTTTGTACAGGCGCCGCTTAATATTGACCAGAGTTCTTCAAGACAATGGCAATATAATTCAGATGAAGACAAGAGCGGTTATTTGAACTTTTCGTACGATTCAAAAATTGGCAATGTAAATGCAACATGGTCTGCAGGAGGTATGTACCGCAGCAAAACACGCAACAGCGCTTATGATGATTACACGCTTCGCCCCTCTGACCCCAGCATACAGGTATATGATGGTGATATAAGCAAAAACAATTTTATTGTGTTTAACCCGCAGGGCAGCAGTACAGACCCGTTAAACTATTCAGCAAAAGAAAATGTTGGGGCTGCTTATGCCATGGTAAAACTAAAAACCGGTAAGGTAGAAATAATAGGTGGTGCGAGGTATGAAAATACAGATTTAAGCTGGGAATCGAATGTGCCTAAAACCGTAACGGGTAAAACCGGGTCAATCAATTATTATGATGTGTTGCCAAGCGCCCATTTAAAGTATTCAATTACCAAAAAACAGG
>DASZUX010000104.1:0-10414 GCA_035547455.1 Chitinophagaceae bacterium | reverse complement strand
TTTATCATAACGGGGTACAGTCGTATTATGCAGCAAGGGGGTTTCGCGGCTGCCTTAACGTGTAAGACATTATTAAGCTAACAAAGCATAACAAAGAGAGTATTATGAATCCAAAAGTTGATTTCTTTTTTGAGAAAGACTCGCAGTGGCAGAAGGAATATAAAATGCTAAGGACAATTATCCTCCACTGCGGCCTTACGGAAGAATTAAAATGGGGTTGCCCGTGTTATACCCATGAAGGGAATAATATAGTACTCATACACGGCTTTAAGGAATATTGCGCTGTGTTATTTTTTAAAGGTGCATTATTGAACGATGCAAACGGTGTTTTAATACAGCAAACAGAAAATGTGCAGTCTGCCCGGCAGGTAAGGTTTACAAACGCCGCACAGGTAAAACAGCTTGCCACTGTTTTGAAAACATATATTTATGAAGCCATAGAGGTAGAGAAAGCGGGCCTTAAAGTAAAGTTTAAAAGGGCTGAAGAATATAAGGTGCCTGAAGAGTTTCAGCGCAGGTTAAATAAACAGGCTGCCCTTAAAAAGGCTTTTAAAGCATTAACACCGGGTCGTCAAAAAGCTTATCTTTTTTATTTTTCCCAGGCAAAACAAGCCAAAACCCGCGAGGCAAGGGTTGAAAAATATATACCCAAAATTTTGGAGGGCAAGGGGCTGGATGATTAGCCCCTTATCCCAACAACCAAACCGCTATCTTTATTTTTCTGCGGCAATGTGCAACGCCTCGTTTAGCTGGCTATCGGTTTTATTTATTAAATCCTGCACCGTATAATACACCGGGTAGTCAGGCAAAATAGTGTTTCCTTTGTTAGCCTGCTTTGTTACAGCGGAAGAATATTTTACAAGCGGTATGCGGCAACTCAGCCCGGTATTAGGTAAATCAAACTCTGCATCGCCGCCAGATGTATTGCCAAAGTACCCGCCACCTACTTCTTCTCCAATCATAACCCCGCGTTTATTACCCCTTATCATTGCTGCAAACTCGGCGCTTACTGAAAAACTCCTGCCATCGGCCAGTACAAATACTTTACCTGCATAACTGTTGGACTTTGGTTGTTGCAGCTTTAAATTACCGTGATCATCATCAGCCTTAAACTTTTCACTTACTGTTTCCTGTGCCTCATAATACATAAACGGCTGCTGTACAAGGTAACTGTACAGCAGTATACCATTACCGTCGTTGCCACCCTGGTTGCCGCGAATGTCAACCAGCAGCCTTTTAATATTTTTAGTGCGTATATCGTTAAACGCTGAATCTAAAAAGGCGCTGAAGTTTTCCCCGGTTTGCTGTAAAAACACATCAAAAAAGCTTTTTATGGTAAGTACGGCAATATTGCCGGGCCTGTAGCTTAATTGCAGGTATTTTGCCGGCTTTGTAAATGCAGGCTGGCACGCAAAATTTTTATAATAACCGGCCTGCAGGGTTGTGCGTTTAATGTGGCCACCGTTTTTTTTGTATGTTATGGCAAAACTATCCGCATTACCATAAAGAATATTATACAACAATGTAAAGCCATCTCCTATCTCCCAGTTTTTGCGGGATTGAATACCTGCGTCTGAAGCAATATATTTAAACATTTCATTAATCACGCCGGGTACGGTCCGGCCATTAATGGTAAGCAGTTCGGCACCCTTTAATGCCGTATCAGAACAGCAATATACATAGGCCCGGTTGTGTATAAGCGCAGTTATAACAGGCAATAATTTTATATTTGCCGCAATATTGCTTATAACATTTTTGGGCAGGTTAACGTGCGTATGCCCATCTTCAACTGATGCTGTTGCAAAATTGACAAGCATATAAAATTGAGGTATAGTCATACTGTCGGTTATGGCAGCATAACAACTGTCAAATACCCTGTCAACGGCGGCCTTGCTGTTATAGCGGTACATACCGGGGTGTACCTTACGCATGGTATCGCTCAGCAACGCAAAATCTGAACGCAGGGCTGCAGGCGCTATTTTAACAAGGTTTTGAGAATGTGTTTGGGCAATGCCGGCAACAGCATAATAACAAATGACAATAACAATAATTAATTTTTTTACAAAAGCTTCCATACAAAATTTTAGTGCTGCCAGCGCAGCGGTTACTAATAATAAACTTGTGAACCTGGTTAGGAAGGAAGCGATATTGTAAGCAGAAGGCACATACATGCCTGCCGGGCGGGGTGTGCTGCTGTTGAATGAAGGTAGCTTATATTATGAAGGCAAAAATACAATAATGTACCAGCGGTAAAGCCTGCATTAAAAAGTAAATGTTTTGCCCGGCAGCCTTGAAGTGATTTCACCGTTTTTTGACAGGCTGCTTAATATGCTACCGGCCATTAGGATAAAACGCAAAGTTTTTTTTGCTTTCTGCAAGCATTTCAAAAACTTGCTTTGCTGTGCGCGGGGGCAACGGTACGGTATATTGGCGGGCTCCGTCAAACAGGCAGCTTACAATATTTATTACAAAAGGTTTGTAAAGAAAAGCGTCCCTTCCACCTTAAAAAAAAGACGCCCATAAGGGCGTCAGTATGTCTGGTAAATAACTAAAGTTAATATCAAACCGCGTTTAAGCGTTCCTGCCAATACAGTTTAAATCCGCAAAGGCTTCTTCAAGGCGCTTTACAAACACTTCTTCGCCCTTGCGCAGCCATACGCGCGGATCGTAGAATTTTTTGTTAGGCTTTTCAGCGCCTTCGGGATTGCCTAATTGCGACTGCAGGTAGGCTTCGTTCTTTTTGTAGTAGCCCAGCACGCCTTCCCAAAATGCCCACTGCATGTCAGTATCAAGATTCATCTTAATTACACCATAATCCAGCGTTTCGGTTATCTGGTGCTTGGGAGAACCGCTGCCGCCGTGAAATACAAAATACACTGGCTTGCTGCCTTCGGGCTGGCCCAGCTTTTTAGCAATATATTCCTGGCTATTCTTTAAAATTTCAGGACGTAGTTCAACATTACCGGGACTGTACACACCATGCACATTACCAAAAGATGCCGCTACCGTAAAACGGTTACCAATTTTGTTCAGTTCATCATAAGCATAAGCTACATCCTCAGGCTGAGTGTAAAGCTTCGAGTTTTCAACACCGCTGTTATCAACGCCGTCTTCTTCACCCCCGGTAACGCCAAGCTCAATTTCAATACTCATACCAAGCGCATTCATGCGTTTAAAATATTCTGCTGAAATCTCAATATTCTCATGTATAGGTTCTTCACTCAAATCAAGCATGTGGCTGCTGAAAAGCGGTTTGCCTGTTTTGGCTTTGTATGCCTCACCGTGGTTTAACAGGCCGCTAATCCAGGGCAGCCATTTTTTGGCAGCGTGGTCAGTATGCAGTACCACCGGTACGCCATAATATTCGGCAACAGTATGTACATGCAGAGCGCCGCTAACGCCGCCTATAATGTTCGCCTGCAACTTATCATTAGGCATTCCCTTACCGGCAAAAAACTGCGCGCCGCCGTTGCTGAACTGAATGATAACAGGTGAGTTTACCTTTGCTGCTGTTTCAAGCACCGCGTTTACCGAGTTGGTGCCTACAACGTTTACTGCGGGCAGCGCGAACTTGTTTTCTTTTGCATCGTTATATAACGCTTCAAGCTCATCGCCAAAAAGAACGCCGGCTTTGTATTTTGCCATTTTGTTAATTACTTTTTTGGATTTATAACTGTAACCAGGGCCGCAAAGATAAACCATATACAGCAAAGCATTACGAAAAAAACAGCTTTTTGTTGCAGGGCTTTTGCAAATTTTTTAAAAAGCATGCATATTATTCAATAAATATTAAAATATGTTAGAAGATGTAAAATAAACAGACTTACCCGTTAACCATTGTTTACCCAACCGCCTGCGGCAGGCAGGGCAGATTAACTTTTTGTTGCAAAAACAGCATGGCGGTAAATACCGCCCTTGTTATAGCCATTAATGTTAACCTTATATCTTTTTCCTTATGCAATACAGCGGCTTTTGCGAGTAAAAAAACAGTTTCCGCAATTGCCTTTTATCTTCTTCATCCTGCGTGCTGTCCTTTAACTTCACAAGGTCTGACAGGGTTTTATCAAGCCTGTCAACCGAGGTATTGCTCAGCACCCAGTTCATGGGAAATTTAGTGGTATTCAATTGCAGGTGCAGGGGTATAAAAATGCCCCCCAGGTTATCTTCAACATATTGCTGCAGGTAATGTTCTGCAATGCTGCCACGCCCGGCGCGGGTATTATATATGCCGTTGAACACCTCACTTATTTCATTAAAACTTTTTAAACCCCCGGCAACAGATGTGTCTTCTAAACCGAAATTAAACTGTATTACATACGGTTTAATTTTTTTTCCTTCAAGGTGCAATGCCCGCATTACCTGCAGCAGCGTTTCAGAGCCTTTGTTTTCATAGTAACCGCCGTCTACATAATGCCTGCGGATTGTTTGTGTAGTGTTCCCGCTGTCAAGGCTGCCGGTATAAAAAAAGGCTGCCCCGGGTGATACCAGCGGAAAGCGGCTGCTAAGGTTTATGGCCGTACTATACCGTAACCCGGTTTTATAACGGGTAAACAAATCTCTTTGCTTACCCAGCGGAAGACTGGTTACATTAACATTGCTCCAAAGACACTGGTTTCCCGTTTCCACTTCGGTGGTGTTAATAAACAATGCGGGCAGCGCACCACCCACTGTATTATTAAACGATTGCTGTAACAGGCTGTCGCTATAAATCTTATTCCAGCCGTGCTCCCACCCCTCTTCCAATGCAACAGCGCGGTCAAGCGCATCAATATGCCAGGGAATAAAATAATTTATTATCTCGCCAAAAGCAAGCTTACCTGTAACGCCTGCCAAAAAATCTTCTTTGTAAAACTGCGCCGTGGCCTTATCGTACCGCGGGCTATCAACGCCTTTGCTGCGTTCCATCAGCATTGCATTGTACAGGTTAACGCCCACGCTGCCTCCCGATACACTGCTGTAACAATACACGTATTTTGAAAACTGCGGAAAGCTGTCTGACAGTTTTGCCAGCGCCATGGTGGTAAATGCACCAGTACGCAGGGCGCCACCTTCTGCAGCAATAAAAATAACGGGCACACAACTGTCAATCCTGTAATAACCTGCGGCATTGCAGGTATCACTGGTAAGGTTGTTATACCACTGGTTAAAATGCTGCCGCAATGTTACACGGCCGGCAGGCATACTATTGTAGGCAAGTACGCGTGCGGGGTGATCATTATTCACAAAACTGGTTACAATAAACAGCACTAAAAATAAAAAGCGTATGGGTACACGCTTTTGCACTTTATCAGCAAAATGCAGGCAGGTATATACAATTTGCCAGCAGCCAAATGCAAGGCATATAATGGCCATTGCGCCAATATTACTGTAATACCCAGGCGACAAAATGGTAAAAAACAATATTACCAGTACTGCAATAACAGCCAGTACCAGCATCTGCTTTAACAGTGTGTGATAAAACTTTGCGCGTATGGTGTACATCCACACATTAATAGGCGCCTGGTGATTGGGGTTGTTGGCGTATGGCTGAAAGTATTGCGATGTTGGCAGCGTCATGGCACTGGGCAGGGTAATACCGCGCGGCAGGTCGCTCCCGGTATAGTCAGTAAGCGTATCAGGCAGGTCAACGCGCACATCGCTGAAGATGCCGTACAATTTGTTGGCCCATGCCGCTTCCTCGCCTTTAAACAGCAGCCAGCGCCATGCTTTGTAACGCGTGGCAATGTTTTTTATCCAGCCGCGGCAGTAAAGCATATATAGTAAAAAAGCTACCAGTAACATTAATACAAGCAGGTACGCCAGCCCGTAAACAATACCACTTACTTTGGCAATATCATCACGGTTTACCAGCCACGCTTTTATTAAGGCAAAAAATACAATGCCGGGAGGAAAGAACAATCCTATACGTGCCATAAGGCGCTCATGCCGTTTGCGCGCATCCACCCTCTCCATTGACAGGGTTTTGCCACTGTTGTCAGACAGATACACCAGCATCCGTGAGCTAAATTCCGATGCCACGCTCCAGAATAGTACGCCGCCCAGCAGCCAGAATGTAGTGCCGGGCAGCATACGGCCCGGTGTGCCGAGGTCTTCTGCAACGGCAAGAAAAACATCTGTACCCTGCGGAAGGAACAAAAACATGAGCAGCGCCAATACATCAAATAACAATAAAAACCAAAGACCCTTGCAAATGATGGTAAAGTCCTGCACCCTTTCCAGCAGGGAATAGCGGGGAGCGGCAGTTGGCATAGCAGCAAAAGTTTGGTGAATAATTAAATTTAAGTATTTTTTTGAGAAGAAGAATGTGGAAAATCACAGTTTGGAAAATGTTGCAACAAAATGCCGGGAATTACATACTGCAGCTGCAGGTATAATATCCATACAGCATTAATCAATCTTCTTATCCCGGCTTTCATCTTTCACTATCTTTGCTGTGTATGAAAATACCTGTTGTCCTTGCAGTTATTTATTCAATTGTATTGTACTCGTGCAGCAAAAACAGCACCGGCGGCAACCCCGTTACACCGCCCGATACTACCCATACCGGTAATACTGACACCGGCACCGGCACCGGCGCTGTACACCTGCAATACCGCGGGGCAGACCTATCATTTTTACCAGAGATTGAACAGGCAGGTACAGTATTTTATGACAGTACGGGCGCCAAACCTGCATTGGATATTTTTAAGGAATATGGCTGCAATGTTGTGCGTGTACGGCTTTGGTACCAACCCGCAGGCGTACATTCTGCACTGCCGGAGGTATTAAGCTTTTGCCGGCAAATACACGATGCCGGCATGCAGGTACTGCTTGATTTTCACTACTCCGATACCTGGGCCGATCCCAGCCACCAGTCAACCCCTGCGGCATGGGCGGGGCTTTCGCCCGGTGTGCTTAAAGACTCCGTAAAAGCATATACGCAAAGGGTTACAGCCATGCTGATCGCCCAAAACACGCCGCCTGCCATAATACAGGTAGGTAACGAAATTAATGCGGGCATGTTGTGGGATGCGGGCAAGGTAACCGGCTTTACTGATGCCAATTGGACGCAATTTGCCGCATTGTTAAAAAGTGGTATTGAAGGCATAAAGGCAGCCGATGCGGCCAACAGCATTCTTATAATGCTGCACTATGCAGAGGTAGATGGCGCCGCTGATTTTTTTACAAAAATGAGCAGCCTGGGTGTTACATATAACATAGCGGGCCTATCGTATTACCCGTGGTGGGCAGAAAAAGATTTGAATTATGTACAACAGCAGTTTAATGCAGTAGCTGCACTTGACAAAAAGGTGTTTATAGCCGAGACCGCTTACCCCTGGACACTGGGGTGGAAAGATTATACCAATAACGTTGTGGGAGAAAACGGCCAGTTAATAACTGCCTACCCGGCTACACCACAGGGGCAGTATAATTTTTTAATGCAGCTAAAAACAATGCTGGCTGCCATACCCAACAGCAGGGGCATTGGTTTTTGCTACTGGGCGCCAGACTGGGTTGCATTTAAAGGCAATACAGCTACAGACGGCTCAAATTGGGAGAACCTTACTCTTTTCGATTTTAATAATAAAGCTTTGCAGGGCTTAAAGGCATACGGCGAATAATTTAAACACGCAACCTTTTTTAAGGGTTTATACGGTGTGATTGTGCCGTTTTTTTGTTAGTTTTGGCACAAATTAGTTCAATATCCGGCCGGTTATGGCGCAAAATTTCCCTATGCAATTAACCATCCCTAAAAAACTGCATGAATTAATAAAATACGCAAGGCATAAACAAGTAATTCTGCTCATTATAAACGCCTGCGTTGCTGTTACTGCACAAGCCCAAACAAAACAACAGCTACTTAAACAGTACACTTCACTTCAGCAGCAGCCGGGCTATATGTCACAACATGCTACGGTAGATTTACTCAACAACCTTAGCGGGAAATTTCTTTACGATAACCCTGACAGCGCCATGCTGCTTGCAGACAATGCGCTTGCCGCTGCAGACGCGCAGCAGTACGCACTTGGCCGGGAAAGGGCAACAGCCAACATTGGCAAGGCATATTATGTAAAAGGTTCTTATGATTCAGCGCTGGCCTTTTCAGCCCGTGCCCTGCGCCTGAGCGAGCAACTGAAAGACAGCACCGGCATTGCAGGCGCCCTAAACAATGTAGGGTTGATATACCTTGCACATGAGCAAATACCTGCAGCAATACAACAGTTTAACAATGCCCTTGTCATGGCAACGCGGGTTAGGAATAACCCAATGATAACAGCAGACCTGTTTGACCTTGGTATTTGCTATGATGAGGCAAAAAAATTAGACAGTGCTGAATTGTACCTGCAAAAAGCAATTGAAACCGATAAACTGAACGATGACCACCATCTTACCGTAATGGCCTACAACCGCATGGGTAAAACCCTGTACCTGGGCAAACGGCATGAAGAAGCGATTGGCTGGTATAAAAAAGTGCTTGATTATACCGCCTACCGCGACAACTGGGAGTTAGCGTTTGCATACGGCGGGCTTGCCGAAACCAGTTATGAACTTGAAGATTTTAAAGCGGCAATTAACTACGGCCTGCAAAGTTTTAACTATGCAAAGCAAATGAACGCCAAATGGGATGCTGAACAGGCGCTTAAAACGCTTGCTAAAAGCTATGCCGCAGCCGGGGATTATAAAAACGCTTACCGCTACCAGGTACTTGACGGCGTGTATAATGACAGTCTTAACAACGATGCACGGCAGCAGGTGGTGAGCTACCTTAAGCTGCAGCAGAAAGAAGCTGCCAATAATGCGCTGAAAAATGAAAATAAGCTTGCACAGCAGCAAATACACTTAACGCATGTATATAATATAAGCATAAGCATTTTTGCCGTGCTGCTGGTGGGCCTGACTATACTATTGTACCGCAACAACAAAACCAAGGAAGCACTTAATAAACAACTGGTAGAGAAAAATAAAAACATAGAGCATTTGAATATAATGAAAGACCAGTTGTTTGCCGTAGTGAGCCATGACCTGCGCGGCCCAATGGGCAGCCTGCAGCAAACGCTGCAACTGGTTATTGAAGATGTGTTACCAGAAAAAGAAAGGCGCTACCTGCTTGAAAATCTTTACCGGCAAGTAACGGTATCAAACCAGATGCTTAATAACCTGCTTACCTGGGCTGCCACACAGCGCAGCGGCATAACCGCACAACTTGAAAAAGTGAATGCAGGCGAAGTAATGAAGGAAGTGCTTACGGTGTTTGAAACCCTGGCTGCCAAAAAACATATTGACATGGTATATGATAATAGCAGCGGGCATGCATTACTGGCAGACCATAACCAATTACGCATTATTATTCAAAACCTGTTAAGTAACGCCATTAAGTTCACACCTGCCAACGGCAGCGTGCACATATATTTTACGCAAGCACCGGGCAGCATTACATTACATATACAGGATACCGGTACCGGAATGAGCCCCGAAAAAGTTGAGAAGCTGTTTAAAAGTTTTGGTTCGGTTGTATCTACGTTTGGCACCGCCAAAGAAAAAGGCGCAGGCATAGGCCTGATGATTGTAAAAGAGTTTATCGAACAAAATAAAGGCCGGCTGGCCATACAAAGCGAGGAAGGCAAAGGCACTACCTTCAGCGTAACATTTCCTGCAGCATAATACTGATACCAGGACTTCTGTCTTCTTCCTGGAAGAAGAGTAACCTGCGAAAGAAGGGAAACAACATAATTAAAGCCGGTTTACTTCTTTTTTGCGGCCGCAATTATTGGCTGAAAAGGGCCATATTTATGCTGCTGTTCAGTAAAGTTGTCAGCATAAGGGCCAAAAGGAAAATCAGCAGGCTTGGAGGCAGCATTTTTCCAGTCTGCGCTTTGATCTTTATGCGGGCGCGGCTGGCTGTTTACAAAAGCTGCAATATCCCAGGCCTCTTCATCAGTTAATTTCGGCGATGTGTAATTAGTGCCAAAAGGCATATTGTCCTTTATAAAAGCAGCAAATGTACTAAGGCGATAAAGCCCTGCGCCATCGTTATAGCTTTCATTGCCCCAAAGCGGCGGATAAATATACCCTGTGCCGGTTGTACTCAACTGCCCCTGCCCATTATTACCATGGCAACTGCTGCACACCTGCATAAAAATCTTTTGCCCGGCAGCCGGGTTTGCAGCACGGGCAATATAAGGCAGTTTTGGCATACCGGCCCCAGCCGGGGCTGTACCTTTTGGCACATCCTGCCCCAACCATTGCAGGTAGGCATATATGGCATGCATCTCAACTGAATTTGTATCCAGCGCTTTGCCGTTAAGACTGCGTTCAAAACAATCATTTATGCGGCCATAAATATCCTGGTAGCCATTGTTCCGTGCCCTAAACTGCGGATAGGTTGCATATACTTTTCCAAAGTTGTTTGCGAAAGGCAAAGTACCGGCGGCTA
>DASZUX010000103.1:0-3592 GCA_035547455.1 Chitinophagaceae bacterium | reverse complement strand
ATTTTAGTAAGCTTAATGTAGAGGCGCTGGGCATTTTCAGCGATTCATCCAACGCCAACGAATGGAGCGGCAGGCTGTTTTTGCGGACCAGCACACAGTACCAGTATGGCTACCAGCCAGATACATTAAAGTTTACCAAGGATGAGCTGAGACAGCAGTTTACCACCTTTGGCGGCCAGGTAGGCCTGCGTAATAAAAAAGAAAACGAGGCCGGCATTAGTTATTCCCCTTCGGTATCGCTTAATATGTTTAACGATAACAGGGATGGTAAAGAAGCCAATTTTGTGGTAAATGCGCCATTTTCAAAATCATTTGGTAAAATATTCGCCTTTAACCTTGGCCTAACAGCAGATGTAACAAGCTATAAAAGCGACAGCGGTACTGTTAATAACAACCTGTACTACCTTAACCCTGCCATACAGTTTAATACACCCAATTTCAGGCTTATTGCAGGTGTTACACCATCGTGGAACAACAGCACCTTTGCCATGCTGCCCAACGTGTCAGCCGAGGCTAAAATTAAAGATGAAAAGTTTATTTTACAGGCAGGGTGGATAGGCTATTTTAATAAAACCACTTACCAGTCGCTGGCTGAAATGAACCCATGGCTAAGCCAGCCGCACTCATTTTTGAATACCCGCATTGCAGAGCAGTATGCAGGCTTTAAAGGCAGCGCAGGCGACCATTTTACCTATAATGCCAAGGTAAGCTACCTGCAGTTTACCAACCAGCCTTTGTTTGTAAACGATACCATTACCGGCAGGTCATTCCAGGTAGTAAATGAGTCGCACATGAAAGACATACGCATACACGGCGAAATTGGCTATACCGTGCAGGAAAAGTTTAGCCTGCTTGCCGGCGCCAGTTTTAACCAGTACAGCAACCTTAGCGACAATTTAAAACCATGGGGCCTGCTGCCTGTTGAAATAAACGGTGCGTTACGCTGGCAGGTGGTAAAAGACGTTTGGGTGAAGGGTGATGTGTTTTTTTGGGACGGTGCACAGTACCGTAACAAACAACTGCAGGCACAAAAGCTTGACCCCGCTATTGACCTGAATGCAGGCCTTGAATTTAAAATAGTACGCAACTTTAATTTTTGGGCCCAGTTTAATAATTTGTTTAACAATCAATACGAGCGCTGGCATCAATACCCGGTTTTGGGTTTTAATGTTTTGTTAGGTGTTGTATATTCGTTCTGATAAAACATACAAGCATGTACGGCCAACTTTATAAATACCTTGCTTTGCACCGCCGGTTAACCCTGCCCGGTATAGGCCAGTTTTTGATTGAAGATATACCCGCCAGGATAGATTTTGTAAACAGGAAACTATACCCTTTTACACCGGTAATACGCTTTACCCAGGGCACTGCCATGGCCGATAAAAAATTTTACAATTTTATAGCCCGCGGCATGCAGCTTGACGACCTTGAGGCTATACAGAGATTTAACGAGTTTATATTTGAAATAAAAGAGCTGTTTACACTAAACGGGTTTGTTGATTTCCCCGGTATTGGCAGGCTAACCCGCCAGTTTTCAAACACCTACTCCTTTAAGCCGCTTAACAATATACAGCCGTACTACCCAGAAATACATGCAGAAAGGGTAGTGCGTAAAAATGCCGGCCACACGGTAAAACAGGGCGAAGAGGAACTGCATTCTTCTGAATTAACTGAAGATGCCGCTGCTGAACAGGAAAACAACCAGAAAAGCTGGAAGATGTACGCCCTGGCGCTTGCCCTTATTGCCGCCATGGCCATAGCGTATTATTATTTAACAAAGGGGGGCAATTAATGTTAGCAACAGCAGTTATGGTGCTTAGTAGCAATAGTCATTACCCCTGTAACCACTAATTCTTTTTCTGCGCATTATCTCATCCTGGTAGTTTTTTTCTGTGTCCCTGAATTTTAAAAAAGCCAGGTATGCACTACGGTTTTTTTTAAGCAAGGGCGGCCAGTTATGTATAGCAATAAACAACTCTTTAATGGTGTTAATGTGCATTTTGTAATGGTTTTTTATAATGTAGTATTCCTCAATATTAAGTGGCTCCTGCATAAGGACTACCATGGTTGCTTTAGTTCTAATGCAGTCCTCAACTAAAGCAAACTCTGTCAATTCATCTCTGGTAAACTTACTTAAATCAACCGTGCGTGTGTCAGGTACTGCCGCCAGGGGCAGTGGTTTATTCTTCTCATATACACTCTCTTTTAAATTGGTGTTATATAGTACAGTATTATCTGTTGTACTTTTATGCACTTTTGTTTGCTTTGGGTTCCTTTGTTGATTTTCCGCTTCATCTTGTTCATGCTCCGGTAGTAAAGCGCCTTTTTTCCGGTAGTAAAATTTCCCCATCAGCATTTGTTGCCTCCTCGCCGGCAATCCTTTTTTCTTTTTAGCGGGCAACTTTTTTTTAAAGGCAGGTAAACAGGTGTACGGTGTATCAAACTGTAACACGAAGTGTATCGTATGCGTACACTTTGGTGTTTGTTAGCAAAACCTTCACACTGCTATTAATAACCGTTTATACAAGTATTTTAACCGTTAATAAGCTAAAATTGCCTTTAAACACCAGGTTTAACGTATGCCAACCAAGTGTGCCACGCCATTTGCCATATATATTTCAAATGATTTTTTATGAGAAAGCAGTTAATATGGTTACCGGTAGCAATGGCAGCAATAATGCTGGCCGCCTGGAATAAACCATTAAGAGAAATGATGACACCCGAAAAAACTGTGAGCAAAAATGTAAGCCTTGCCGTATTCAGGGCAGATAGTTATAATTCAACTGTGTATGCAGACGCCTCTGCAAGCCTTGAAGTGTATATTGTTAAGGTACGTGGTAACGAACGTAAGGTGGTTTGGCAGAAAAATTACGACGCCAGGCTGCTGAACGACTACCCGATGCTGCAAAATGCTCTTTCGCAAAACGTTACGGTAAACAATGTTGTTGACAGTAAGGATAAGCTTGAAGTAGTGTACCGCCTTACTTATAAAACAAAAGGCAGCGAACTTGAACTGTACGATGGCACGACCATTAATAAGGGTGAGAAGGACGGTAAGTTGTTTATAAATATTTAGCGCTATTTGTTACCAGGTAAACGGCAGGTTATATGCCTGCCGTTGCAACGGCGGGGGGATTCATTCAAGCGGTGTAAGCCGGTAAAGGGAGGATGCAGCGAAGGTTTCGGTAAAATTATAGCGGCTAAACAGGTAATTGAATTTGGTTATATATGCAGGGAATTTCAACCCGGGCTCTTACCTCACATAGCAAGCAGAAACAAAGGGCTGTGCCAAATATGGTGCAGCCCTTTAGTTTACGGGGTTTGCAATGCTGCCCCGCATTACAAACCTGGGAGAATGGCGAATAAATCTGCGCCTCCTGTTTATTTCTTTTTTTGCAGCAGCAGCATTAACACCCGCGGTATGCCCGTAGTATCGCCATCATCAAAATACTCATTCAAATCGCGCAGGTCCAGCCCGTACTTTTTGGCCTGGTGCACAAACTCGGATGCATGATGTGTGTAACAAGTAACCACCTGCGTACCTTCTGCAGTATTAAACCGGGCCTTGCTGCCGGTGTATTGTTTAAAAGGG
>DASZUX010000102.1:0-8086 GCA_035547455.1 Chitinophagaceae bacterium | reverse complement strand
GTGCCCCTCCAGTATAACCCTTTGCAGTTAATTTGCCGGGCTGGTAAGGCACAGAAAAAACAGCCATAAATTTTGTATTGCGGCCGGTTGCTTTTTTCCCCAGTGATTTGCCGTTCAAAAACAACTCCACTTCATCGCAGGAAGAATATACACTTACCTCCAGGGGTTTATTTTCATAGCCTTTCCAGTTCCAGTCCGCCACTACGTCATACCAGTTCCACTTACTCCAGCTTTGCCACAACGGGTTGGCCGGGTAAGATGGCGTTGGCGGTTTAACAAATACGGACAATTGGCCGGGTTTCCACAACGCATCACGGTAATACGATTGCGGGCGCCTGAACCCGCACATATCAATATCGCCGCAATAAGCAAGGTTCCAGGGGTAAAAGGCACTGCTTTGCCAATACCCCAGCCAGCCAATGCCAGCCTCACCAATATAATCAAATGCGGTCCATACAAAGTCGCCTATTACATAAGGGTGGTCAATAACACCCATCCAGCTACCATACGCCTCCAGCGGGTAAGATTCCGTACAAAACATAATACGTTGCGGCACACGTTCATGGTCTTTACCGTACATATCCTGCACGCCTGCATCGCCACCCACCGGGTAATTATAACCGGCAATATCCAACGAGGCAAAATACGGGTCTTTACCAGGGCCCAACCCGTTAACTGCGGCTGTAACAGGCCTTGTTTCATCAAATGTTTTAATATATGCCGAAAGCATTTTAGCTTCGGTAACACCTTCGCCGGAGCCGCTCTCGGGTATTTCATTACCAATACTCCACATGATGACAGAAGGATGGTTGCGGTCGCGTGTAACCATGCTTTCAATGTCGCGCTGCCACCAGTCATTAAAATACAGGTGGTAGTCATAAGGGTTTTTACCATACTTCCAGCAGTCAAAAGCTTCGTCTATCACCAGCAAACCAAGGCTGTCGCAGGCATTAAGAAATGCCGGGCTGGGCGGGTTATGGCTGCAGCGTACAGCGTTATACCCGGCGGCTTTCAGCAGCTCAACTTTACGCACTTCTGCCCTGTCGTAAGCCTTTGAACCAAGCGGCCCATTATCGTTATGAAAACAACCGCCTTTAAGCTTAACAGGTACATCATTCAGTAAAAACCCGGAAGAAACGCTGAAAGAAATGGAGCGTATGCCAAATAGCTGAGATTGTGTCTGCACCAGGGTATCATTGACATACAGTTCTGTTACCAGGGTGTACATGCCCGGTGCATCGCAATTCCACAATAATGGACTGGCTATTTTCTTTACTTGCTTTGCAGTATAAGCAGAGCCGGCCGCAAGAGTTTGCATAGTTTGCATTTCGCCCGCCTGGCTGCCATCCCTGCTTATTATTTTTGATACAAGCTTTGTTGTGACGTTATTTATTGAGCTGTTTTGTATGCGGGTTGCTACATTTACTACCGCCTGGCTGCTGTTTGCCAGCGGTGTTGTAATAAACTGCCCCCATGGCGCTATGTACACTTGCGGTAAGGTTTGCAGCCACACATGCCGGTAAATGCCAGACCCTGAATACCAACGGCTGTTTTGCCCTTCATTTTTAACTTCAACCGCTATAACGTTTTTTGCACCGGGATGAACAAACTTAGATATATCGTACCAGAAACTTGTGTACCCGTACGGGTGGTTACCAGCCAATTGACCGTTTACCCAAACATCAGCATTCATGTACACCCCATCAAACTTTATTACAATGCGCTTATCCTTATCATACGCGTTTACAACAAATGTTTTACGGTACCATGCAGTACCCCCGGTTGTAAAACCACCGCTTACCTGGCTTATTGCTTTTGCACTAAAAGGAGAGTTTGTACCAGGCAGGTCTTCAATACTCCAATCATGGGGCAGGTTAACTGTACGCCATTTTGAGTCATCAAAATCTTCTGCTTCCGCACGCTGGTTGCCACCCAGGAAAAAATGCCAGCCATTATCAAATAAAACTTCATTATTATTTTGAGTGTGTGCATAAAAAGAAATGCAGCAAGCTAAACAGGCAATCGTTAACCGGTACATGCAGTTACATTTTACAGCAATGTACAAATATTAATTGTAAAACTTACAATTAAATGGTGCAGAATAAATTGTTACCGTGCCGTAAGGGTTATATAAAAATCAATTTTAATATTTTTTGTTGTAGGCCGTCTTACAGTACCATAAGCGTGGTTGGTGAAAGAAGTGCCACGCATATAGTCAACAATATTGGCACTGTTTGAAAAAGTTTCTGTGTAGCCGTCCGTTACAGTAGCCGGAAAATTTACCGTAAGCATATTTGAAGCAGTAGTTTTTGCATCGGAAACGATAGTTAGCCTGAAAGATTTTAGCGCAGAAAGATTATTCTTATCATCCACGTTATGCGCTACCACACTGACGGATTTGACCTTAATATATTCTACCACTCCGATGCCAAAAACGCCGCCGGTATGATCGCGTATAGCACTATCCACATTAAAATGGGTAGTAAAGCTACCTGCCTCAAACTCCTTTGAAGAGTCTGCTACCGGTATCGGCGGAATGCTAACAGTAATTTTTGATAAAGTAAAATCTTCACCTTTAAAAAAAGTGCTTACAATTTTTTTACAGGAACTGATACCTGTTAAAAAAATAATGCTTATTATTAAACGATGCAGCTTATACATTATATCATTTTTATAAACTTTATACTGTTCCTGTTTCAACTAACATGCCAAATAAGCAATTGCCTTAAGCGACGGTTTAAAATACCGATGAATACTGATGATTATTATTATCCCGGATTATAATTAACTTGCCTGCTATGCGAAATACTTTTTTCATTGCTTGCTGCCTTTTTACTGGCTTCTTATTCTATTTGCCTGTATATTCAACTGCACAAAAAAATACCGGCAATAAAGGTGATGTTGATGTTTGGCTTACAGATCCTGTCAAAAATATTTTGTTCCAGCAGCAGCCTGCTTTATCATTCAGTGAAACACCAGGTACAAGCGATGTTATTGCGATTGAGCCGGGGCAACACTTTCAAACAGCAGAAGGTTTTGGGTATACCCTTACAGGCGGCAGTGCCATGCATATTTTCAATATGGATACAGCTAAAAGAAAAGCCCTGCTGGAAGAACTGTTCAGGCATGACGGTAATAATATAGGCGTAAGCTTTTTGCGTATAAGCATTGGTTCAAGCGATTTAGATGACCACGTTTTTTCATACGACGATTTGAATACAGGTGAAACGGATGAAGGGCTTACAAAATTTGATTTGGGGCCTGACAAGAAATGGCTGATACCTGTGTTAAAAGAAATATTAACCATCAACCCCCGGATAAAAATTTTAGGATCGCCATGGAGCCCGCCGGCCTGGATGAAAACAAACAACAGCACCAAAGGCGGCCACCTTGATACACAGTATTACAAAGTATATGCAGCTTACCTTGTAAAGTACATTCAGGCAATGAAAAGCGAGGGCATTACCATAAACGCTATTACTATACAAAACGAACCCCTTAACCCCAAAAATAACCCCAGCATGGTAATGGAAGCAGAAGAACAACGTGATTTTATTAAACAAGCCGTGGGGCCTGCTTTTAAAAAAGCCCGCATAAAAACCCAAATATGGCTGTATGACCATAACTGCGACCGACCTGATTACCCGCTTACTATTTTAAAAGACCCCGAAGCTGCTAAATATGTTGATGGTTCGGCGTTTCATTTATATGGCGGCACTATTGACGCATTAAGCCAGGTGCATAATGCTTACCCGGGTAAAAACCTGTATTTTACCGAGCAGTGGGTAGGCGCCCCCGGCAATATGAAAGGAGATATTGACTGGCATGTGAAAAATGTTATTATAGGTTCAATGCTTAACTGGAGCAAAGTAGCGCTGGAGTGGAACCTTGCCGCCAACAGTGCATTGGAACCGCATGCACCGGGCGGGTGCACTGAATGCCTTGGAGCCGTAACTATTGATGGCAATACTGTTACGCGAAACCCTGCCTATTATATTATTGCGCATGCTTCAAAATTTATACGGCCGGGAGCAGTACGCATTGGCATTACCAATACGCAAGGGCTGCCTGCCGCTGCCTTTAAAACAAAAGATGGCAATATTATTTTGATAGTGGAAAATGAAACCGATGCCGCCAAAACATTTACTGTAAAGGCCAGCAGTAAAACTTTTACCGCAACACTAAATGGCGGCGCGGTGGCTACCTATGTTATCAACAAGTGAGCGAATACAAAAATTATAATTCAAGCAACTGGTAATCTGCGCCCAGGCTTTCAAGGGCCTGCTGCAGGCGTTGTTTATGTGTATCAGTAATAAATACCTGCCCATCTTCCTGCACACAAACGCGCTGCAGCAGGTTGTGCATGCGTTGCGCGTCAAGTTTTTCAAATACATCATCCAACAACAGTACAGGAGCAAACCCTTTGTGCTGCTTTAATGTAATAAACTCTGCAAGCTTTAGTGCAAATAACAGGCTTTTACGCTGCCCCTGGCTGGCCAGTGTTTTAAAAGCTTCGCCCCGCATAGTTATTACCAGGTCATCTTTATGTATGCCGCAGCCGGTACGCTGCAAGTATAAATCCCGGCGGCGGTTTTGGTGTAATAATTCTTTAATACCGGCAGTTAGCAATTGGCTGTCATATATAAGCGCTATGTTATCATCTTTCGCCGCTATTGTTTCATATTGCTGCTTTGCCAGGGGTATAAATTCCGCCAAAAAAGTTTTACGGGCTTCAAAAATAAACTTTGCCTTTTCTGCAAGCTGCTCATCCAGCGTATCCAGCAACGCCTCATCAACATAGCTTCTTTCCGCAGCAGCCTTCAGCAGGCTGTTTCGCTGTTGTAAAATTTTGGTGTAATCAATCAGTTGCTTCAGGTAACCCGGGGATAGCTGCGACAATAGAGTATCAATAAACTTCCTCCTGTTTTCGCTGCCTTCATTTATCAAGGCAACATCATCAGGGGCAATCATTACACATGGAAACTTACCCACGTGTTCAGAAAACCGGCTATATGCCACATTATCCAGCAGAAACTCCTTCCTTCCGTTCTCCCGTATAATACAAACGAGGTTAACTTGGCCATCGTTGTACTGCAGGCTTCCTTCAATACGCATGCCCTGCATGCCATGAGTAATGTTTTGGATATCGGGGCGGGAAAAATAGCTTCTTGTAAAAGAAAGATAATACAGCGCATCAAGCAGGTTGGTTTTACCACTGCCGTTTTTGCCGCAAATACCAACAATACGTTTATTAAACACAAATTTGCCTGCCGGGTAATTACGAAACTGGAGAAATGATATGTCTGTAAAAAAAAACACGGGGTGCAATATAAGCAACCGGCGGTGTTTTATAAGGGTGACAAGAAATTCTACCCGACAGCATTAAGGCCACGGATTGAGGCTAACTGTATTTTATTGGTGTTTAAGCGTAAATTAACCGGGTTGCTTTCTTCTCAAACGCAAATTGCTGCCATTGCTGCCCGTCTTCTGAAAGCAATAATTGGTAGCTGCCGGAGTCAATCATACTCAACCGCATTTGCACCATAGGGCCGCGGAAAGAGCCCTGGCGGATAACCTGTTTGTCTTTCGAGCATATCCTGTACTCGAAATGCTTGTTTTTTAACAGGTTATGGTTAATCTCAATTGAGAGATGGTCATATACCACATCAGTTACTGATATGGCTCCTGGTTGAAATGTCATCATGTTGTAGGGGGAGTTACAATGCTGAAATAAAAATAACAATTATTTATATGTATAACCAAATATATTTTTATGTAACATTAATTTCATATTACTGGTTTAGCATATATTTAAATTTCTTTTGTAAGCCAATGCTTTGAAGATGATGAATAACTGCAATAAAGCAACCACTCCTAACTAACCGCCTGGGCCGGCAGGTAATTATCACTGGGTGTCATCCTCAAAATCCAAATTGGCATATTAGCAGTTTGCTATTATATTTGCCCCCTCAAATTTATTACTGTGGCAAGCAAGTTTACCCGCGATACTTATTTATACTGGTATGAACTGATGCAGCTTATCCGCCAGTTTGAACTGAAAGCAGAGGAAATGTATAAGATGGCCGGTAAAATACGCGGTTTTTTTCACGCGTATATAGGGCAGGAGGCTATTGCTGCCGGCTGTATGACCGCCACAAAACCTGAAGATCCTTTTATTACCGCTTACCGTGACCATGGCCTGGCGCTGGCAAAAGGCGTGGATGCAAAGTCCTGCATGGCTGAATTATATGGAAAAGCTACCGGCTGCGCCAAAGGCAAAGGCGGCAGTATGCACTTTTTTGGTGTTAACCATTATTTTTTTGGAGGCCACGGTATTGTAGGCGCCCAGATAGGTACTGCCGGCGGGCTGGCTTTTGCTGAACAATACAGAGGCACCGATAACGTAGTGCTTTGCTTTTTTGGCGACGGCGCCTCACGGCAGGGTATACTGCACGAAACATTTAACCTTGCCATGCTGTGGAAACTGCCCGTTGTTTTTATATGCGAAAACAACAACTACGCCATGGGCACCTCGGTAGAAAGAACATCGAACGTAACAGATATTTATACCCTGGCCGATGCGTATGATATGCCCGGCGATAAGGTTGACGGCATGGCGCCCGAAGCCGTACACGACGCCGTAGCACGCGCTGTAAAAAGAGCGCGTGAAAAAGGGGGCCCTACCCTGCTGGAAATGAAAACCTACAGGTACAAAGGCCACTCAATAAGCGACCCGCAGAAATACCGCACCAAGGAAGAAGTAGAAGAATACAAGGAGAAAGACCCCATAACACTGGTACAAAAAACCATTAAAGAAAACGGCTTTGCCACAGACGAAGAATTGAAAGCCATTGATGACCGCATTGCCGCCCTTGTTGAAGAATGCGTAAAGTTTGCTGAGGAAAGCCCCTGGCCGGATGACAGCGAAGTACTTAAAGATGTATATAAAGACGAACACTATCCTTTTATTGTTGATTAATTTTATTACCCAATTTTAAAAAGCAAATAACCCGAATTAAAACTTATTTATGTCTGATCACAAATTGCACCACGAGGAAACGGATCCCCTGCTGACAATGAAGGGCTGGTGGCAAAAAAATCAAAAACCAGTTATTATAGCAGTTGCCGTGGTAGTAATTGCAGTGGGCGGCTGGTTTGGTTACCAAAAATTTATTGTAGCCCCTAAAGAGGAACAGGCAAACCTTGCCATATACCATGCCGAAGAATACTTCAGGCAAGATTCGCTGAAACAGGCCCTTAACGGCGACGGCCCTAATAAAGGCTTTTTATATGTAATAAGAAATTACGGAGGTACTGATGCAGGCAACCTTGCTAATTATTATGCCGGGGTTTGTTACCTGCGTACCGGTGATTTTAAAAATGCCGTTAAATACCTGGAAGACTTTAAAACAAGCGCAAAGCAATTAAAGATGATGGCTTATGGCGCATTGGGTGATGCTTACAGCGAACTTGGCAGGAACGACGATGCCGTTGCCAGTTATAAAAAAGCTTCTGCGGCATTTGAAGCAGATGAAATAAATTCATCAGAATACCTGTTCAGGGCCGGTTTGCTGTATGAAACACTGGGCAAAAACAAAGAAGCTGCGGATGTATTTCGCGAGGTGAAGGATAAATTTCCCAACAGCACAAGGGGCAAAGATGCTGTTAAACATCTTTACCGTGTAAGCGACCCCTCACAATTCAGCGCAAATAACTAATGGCAACAAAAGGAAATACCAACGTAAATAAAGGCATCCCCCAAATACAGGATGCCTTTATTGTTATAGTAAAAACGGAGTGGAACGCAGCTATCATCAATAAACTTGAAAAGGGCGCAAAAAAGATTATTAAACAGTCTGGCGCGCGCAGTATAACCCTTACTGTGCCTGGTGCGGTTGAAATACCTTTTGCGGTTAGGGCTTATGCGGAAAGCAGCAAATTGCCTGCAGATGCATTTATAACCATTGGCGCAGTAATAAAAGGAGGCACCCCCCATTTTGATTATGTGTGTAAAGCAGTAACTGATGGTGTTGTATCTTTAAACCTTACACTTGAAGCGCCGGTAATATTTGGCGTACTAACAGTT
>DASZUX010000101.1:0-12412 GCA_035547455.1 Chitinophagaceae bacterium | reverse complement strand
ATTCTTATTGTATCAGCATTGCTTGTGCCCCTCACCATAATAATCATAAAAAAGGTGCTGCCAATGCTTGTTACAGATATTGCAGATTTTACCAGTTTCAGCACACGTATTACAACAATAGTTGCAATGGTAAAAAGCATATTCCTTTACCCGTTTGGTGAAGGTTATGGCACTTATCTATTATACTTCCCACCGCTGTTACTACCCACCAATGCGCAAATAGTACACATTATTGGCTTTCCCCTGCAGCCTGGCGAACTTATTGATATGGTGAACACTGGCAAAAATCTTCCGGCAAAATCAGGTGTTGGCAATGAAATAATTTACAATGGTATAACAGCCATCATCTTCCTTGTCCTCATCTGCAGGTACTATGTCAAAAATGTAAGGCTTATCCCAATTAAATCAGCAAGACTTATATTTTCATTTCTTGGCCTGCTATTATTAACAATTTTTACATTCAATACAATACTTGAAACTGCTTATTTTTACCTTTTGCCGCTGGTTATTGTTCCAAAACTCGTTAACACCGGCAATACACCCTAAACCATGCGCAAAATATTATTATTAATACCGCAAAATGTAATACCTCCAAACGATGGCGGCAAAACCGGTATATACATGCCTATGCAAATGCTGGCCAAAAAATATGCCGTTAAGGCAGTTATATTTTGCAGTGCGGGGGAGGGCTTTAATGCCAGTGATTATGAAGCGCTGGATGTTGAGGCAATTGCTGCAGAAGTAAACAAAAAAGACAGCCCCATAACCTTGCTTGCCAATATTTTATCGCACCAACCGTTTAAATTCTCAAAGTATTATAAACGCAGGCACCTTTATTTAATTAAAAAAATTTGCAGAAAGTGGCAGCCTGATATAATTATTTGCCACCATGCGCATCTTGCTGAATATTGCAGGCAACTAAAAAAAATTTCACCTAAAACCCAGCTTATCCTTCGTGAGCACAATGTGGAATACCTGCTGGTGCAGCAATATTATAAATTGCAGCAAAACATCTTCCTGAAAAATATTTCCTACTGGCAATATCAAAAGACTAAGCGGTATGAGCGTAAATGCTGGGCATGGTTTGACAATGTTGTTTTTATTTCCGACTCAGATTTTAAACAGTTTGACAGTGCTACCAATACCAAAGCATGTGTTATTTACGATGGACCAGGTAACAACTGGAGTCAAAGAAACGCGGCAATAAAGAAAAATGCTTTCCTGTTTACAGGAAATGTTTCTTCTTACCAGAATAAAAAAAACCTTGAAAATTTTATAAGAAAAGTGTGGATACCATGGAAGCAGCAACAGCCTGCGTCTGCCGGTTTTGAGCTATGGATAACAGGTAACAAAAGTTACGACCAGGTATTAAACGCATTGCAATTAAACACAAAACAAGCAACTGAGCTACAGATAAAAATACTTGGATTTGTAGATGACCTTGCTGCAGTAATTGCGGAAAGCCGCTTTTTCTTATCGCCAACTTTAATTGGGGCAGGTATAAGAATAAAAGTGCTGGAAGCAATGCGCGAAGGTGCATGTGTTTTTTTAACCATGAAAGACCTTGAGATGTGCGGGGTATTGAAAGACCGCGAGAATGTGCTGGTGTATAGTGATACAGATTCCTTCAATAGCCAGTTTACTTTAATGCAACAAAACGCTGCATTGTACAATCATATAACGGTCAATGCGCAAAATACAGCCATTGATAATTTTTCCTGGAGTATTTTTTTTGAAAAACTACAATTATTATTTATCAATAATGGCTGACAAAGAACATTGTTATTATATTATTCCCAGAATACCCTACCCGCCTGTCGGCGGAGACCGGCTAAAGTATTTCAATTCCATCAAGGTATTATCACCACGCCTGCTGCTGCATATCATTGTGATTTCCGATGAAAAATTAGATGTTGAAGCAGAAAAATTTCTGAAAGAAAACTCTGCCAGCTATAAAGTTTTTACTTTCAGTAAAATACGCTTCAGGGCTAATGCTTTTCGAGGCCTTTTCAGCAATGCCCCCGTACAGGTAAACTACTATTTTTTTAAAAAAGTGCATACATGGTGCAAAGCAACAATTAAGCCTGGCGACATTGTAATAGCCAACCTTATACGCACTGCCTTATATGCGATAGATTTACCCAACAGGAAGATCATCAATTTTGAAGACTCCATTTACCTTAATTATAAAGCAAGCATAAAGAAAGTTTCTTCTTTTTTTTGGAAAGTGATGTACGCCATAGAGCTAAACCGTTTAAAACGCTTTGAAGAAAGGTGTATTGCAAATTTTAGCTATGCCACGTTTGTTAATATACACGAGCAGCAATACTACGGCAATTACACTAATACAGCATGGTTGCCTAACGGTGTTAATAATGAATTATGTGAAAGAGTATTTGATGCAGGTTTACCACGCACAAATGAAGTGGCCTACCTTGGAAAGATGGATTATCAGCCAAATGTAGATGCAGTGGTTTGGTTTGCCGAGCAGGTGGTGTCCCGCTACACCGGGATAAAACTGAGAATAATCGGTGCAAAGCCCAATAAACGTGTGTTGAACCTGCAAAAAAAATACCCGGGTAAGATTTCTATCACAGGTTATGTAGATGACCCTTTTGCAATAATGAAATCTTCGTTGGCAGTTGTGGCACCCATGCAAACAGGCGGGGGTATTCAAAACAAGATACTTGAAGCCATGGCAATTGGCTGTGTTGTTTTAACAAGTTCACTTGGATCAAGCCCTATAATAGGTGCAGAAAACTTAAAGCACCTGGTAATATGCAACACACCTGAAGATTACGTGGCCATCATACAATCAATACAGGATGATGCGGCTGCTGCAACAGAAATATCTGGTAATGCGCGGCAGTTTATAAAACATTATTACACCTGGAACATATATGGAAATAAACTTTTTGCATTAATTGATGAACTAAGCCGATAATAACATAAAAATTTTTAGTAATAATTATTTACAAACGGTTTATACCCGACTGATACCTAAACAAATGATTAAATTTATTGCAAAAGCTTTTTTAAGAATTTGCGGCAGAAGCCTCCAAAAAAGCAATGTTTTTATCACCGGGTCTTTAGAATACCTGCAACGTGAAAGAACCATTCCCAAGACATACTTTGATTATGTACGCCTGTCCACACTAGAAATGGTAAGTAGCCAGATAAAAGAACAAAACATACCGGGCAGCATAGCAGAAGTGGGGGTGTTTCGGGGAGATTTTGCAAAGTTTATTAACCAATATTTCCCGGACAGGACTTTTTATCTTTTCGACACTTTTGAAGGATTTGACGACAGGGACATAGCAACGGAAAAAAATAATGCATTTTCAGAAGGCGACCAGGATTTCTCAAACACATCTGTTGAAATAGTACTCAAAAAAATGCCTAACCCAGGTGTTTGCCTGCCTAAAAAAGGGTATTTTCCGGAAACAGCTAAAGATATAAATGACAGGTTTGTGTTTGTTAGCCTTGATACTGACCTGTTTGCTCCAATTTACGAAGGCCTGAATTTCTTTTACCCGCGTTTGGTAAAAGGAGGATATATTTTTGTTCACGACTTTAATAATGATGCTTACAAAGGTGCAAGAAAAGCTGTTGAGCAATTTTGCGCAGAGCAACATGTTGGCTATGTTCCGATACCTGATATATGCGGCACATGCATAATAACAAAATAACAAGCCTTTCCTTGGCAATCTAATATACAGGGTTAAATAGTACCCTACGCGCATGCCTGTAATTACCTGCTCTATAGTGCTTTATCATCACACCCCGGCATTTTTACAACCGGTAATAAGCTCAGTGCTTGCATGCGCCATGGTGCAAAAGCTATACCTTGTTGATAACTCTGCTAACAATACCCTGAAGATTTTGGCTGCCAACGAACGCATTGAGTACATCTTCAATAAAAGCAATCCTGGATATGGGGCTGGTCATAACGTTGCTATAAAAAGGGCAGTGTTTTTTGCAGAATACCATATAGTGCTGAATCCCGACATTAGCTTTAAACAAGGCACTATCGAAGCTATTACACAGTATATGAATGACCACCCGGACGTTGGCCAGTTGATGCCACGAATAGTGTATCCTGACGGCGGCCTGCAGTATACCTGTAAATTACTGCCTGCCCCTGCCGATCTTATTTCGAGGAGATTTTTACCTGCTTTCGTTACAAAAAAAAGAATGCAGCGTTTTGAAATGCATAAAAGCGGGTATGACAAAATACTGGAAGTGCCATACCTGTCAGGTTGCTTTATGTTTTTGCGCATTAACACGCTTAAAAAGGTTGGCCTGTTTGACGAGCGTTTTTTTATGTACCCTGAAGATATTGACCTTACCAGAAGAGTTAACCGCCTGTATAAAACTATTTTTTACCCATACGCAGAAGTGGTTCACAAACACGAAAGAGCATCTTATAAAAGCCCGAAGCTTTTTTTTATTCACATAATAAACATAATTAGGTATTTTAATAAATGGGGGTGGATATTTGACCGCGAAAGACGTGAGATTAACAAAAAGATTGCTGCGCAATATGAAAATTACAGCAAATAAAAGTGGCCTTTAACTGGCCAGCAAAAAATGCCACATTGAAGAAAAAGGTACTGGTAATTTTAAACCGGCTTGTTATTGGCGGGCAATCGCTCGACACAATACCTTTATTATACCGCATTGCAGATGATTTTGATATAATGGTGCTGTATGGGCGCCCTGAAAAAGATGAATTGGAAGCAGGGTTTCTCATCGAAAACACCGGGAATATTACATTTAAAACTATCAGGCAGTTTAGACGCAGTTTTAATCCCCTTAGAGATATTGCAGTTTTTTTCTCCGTATTAAAAGCCGTCCGTACTTTTAAGCCCGGCGTTGTGCACACTCATGGTGTAAAATCAGGTTTTTTTGGCCGGATTGCAGCCCACTTGTGCAATGTACCCTGCATTATTCACACATTTCATGGTCATCATTTCCACTCCTATTTTGGCAAATCCCTGTCAAGGCTGCTTGTTGCTTTTGAACGGTTTATGGCAAAACTTACTACACGAATTGTAGCCATTGGCCCATCTCAAAAAAAAGAACTTTCAGAAATTTATCGTATAGCGCCGCCTGAAAAAATAGTAATTATCCAATTGGGTATTGATGAACTGCTTTTTTTGAGAAATGGTGAGAGCAAATGCGCCGCCTTTAGGCAGCAATATAATCTATCCCGGTCAACCGTGGCAGTCGGCATAGTTGGTAGAATTGTACCTATTAAAAACTACGACTTATTTGTTAGGGTTGTTACAGGGGTTTTAAAAAAAAGGCAGCATGATGTACGCTTTTTTATTGTTGGTGATGGCATTGAAAAAAAGCAGGTGCAAGATGAATTAAGCAGGCGCAGCATTAGCTGGAGTGAGGGAAGCCACTCATTAATGGCCCCGGTTGTATTTACCTCCTGGGTACCCGAAATTTCTAATGCGCTGTATGGTTTGGATATTGTTGTACTCACATCTCACAACGAAGGCACCCCTATGTCGCTTATAGAGGCGCAATTTTGCGGCAAGCCTGTTGTTGCTACCGATGTGGGGGGCGTTAAGGATACATTTGTAGATGATGAAACCGGCTATCTTGTTGCCCCCAATAATAAAGACGCCTTTGTTGAAAAACTACTTTTATTAATTGATAATGAGGCTACCAGGTTATCGATGGGAGAAAAAGCCACCAGCTTTGCGCTTGAAAATTTCTCAAAAACCAAAGAGGTCAACAGTTTTAAAATATTATACCGGGACTGCAGTTAATTTATAAGCCAATTTTTTTCTCCTAATCCATTTTTCCTCCGCAACTCCACGCATAAACTGCCATTTATAACCGATTGCCAGGTAAAATTTTACAACAAGCCAGTAAATATTAAATTCAACCTTAATATGGGTATGAATTTTGATATGATTGTCAGGATAAAAATATTTTATTCGCCGGCAGCCATGTATGTTTTTTTTTGACAAAAAGCCTGTTTTCAATTATTTATGAATTCATTTTCAATTAAAGATTTAGAAAATTTAAGCGGCATTAAAGCGCATACAATAAGGATTTGGGAGCAGCGCTACGATTTTTTAAAGCCGCAGCGCACTGGCACAAATATCCGGTATTATACCAACAACGAACTTAAGAAGGTTTTAAAAGTAGCGTTGCTGAATAAATACGGTTATAAAATTTCGCATATTAACCGTATGAGCGAGGAGGATATTGACAATAAAATTATAGCACTAACACAAACAGAAGCGCAGCAGGAACGGGTGGTGAACGACCTTTTGCGCAGCATGGTTGACCTTGACATAAAAGCCTTTGAAGACATACTGGATGAAGAAATTGCTGCCAAAGGTATTGATAAGCTTATAATGCAGGTAATTTTCCCATTTCTTGAAAAATTGGGTATTTTGTGGATGACAAGCCACATTATACCGGCACAGGAACACCTGGTAAGCAACATAATTCGCCAAAAATTAATTGCCGGCATCGAAAACGCCGGCAGCTATGTTAATTTAAATAAAACTGCTTTACTTTTTTTGCCCGAGGGTGAGCACCATGAATTAGGGCTACTATTTGCGCAGTACACATTTAAAACACACGGGCTTACTGTTTTATATATGGGCAGCGATTGCCCTATAAGCGACCTGGAGTTTGTTATAAAACAGAAGCAGCCTGACTTTATTTTTACCTGCCTCACTTCCCTCCCGTCAAATTTTAATTTTGACAAATTTGCAGCGAAATTAAAAGCAATTAGTGCTGACACCCCTGTTGTAGTTACCGGGCATTTCAACAATCATTTTAAACAGCATGCCCCTCCCAGCATTCATTTCATATATTCTTTAGGCGAAATAATGGATTACATCGCCAATTTGCAGGTAAAAAACCCGGAATCTGTAATATAAGCACCAAATTTGCTAAACATTAATAAAGTTGCCCGGCATAAAAAATGCAGGCATACATTAACAGAAAAAAAATTGCAACCATGCCAATAATTGATTAACATTGGTATAAACTTATTAAACACCGTATGGCTACTTTTGAATTTAACCAGGCACTTATAAGCAACGCCGAGTTTTTAAAACCCGTTGCCATAACACTTACCCGGGACACTGAAGCAGCGAAAGACCTTTTCCAGGAAACACTGTACCGTGCGCTTGCCAATAAAGACAAGTATAAAGTAGGCACCAATGTTAAAGCCTGGCTTTATACTATAATGCGTAATATATTTATAAATGGCTACCGGCGTAAAAGCAAACAGCATACTATTTTCGACTCAACTGCAAATGACTTTTTAATAAATACCACACAGGCAACCACCATTAACGAAGCGATAGGCAACCTTAACCTCAAAGAGCTGCAAAAAGCTGTTTTTAAATTGCCTCGCATCTTCAAAATACCATTTATGCTGTATTTTGACGGGTTTAAATACCATGAAATAGCAGAGATTTTAAGTGAACCCCTCGGAACAATAAAAAGCCGTATTCACTTTGCGCGTAAACTTTTAAAAGAGCAGGTTGCACGATTTTAAACAAGCTTATATAATAATATAACAGTAATTGTAAGCCCCTGCCCGTCAATGTATGTCTTCAGGATAAAAGTATAACACGGGCACCCTTAAAATTGCAGCAGTTTAACAGCATGGTTATATGCCTGCCCGGTACTGCGGCACCTACATAATATAATATGGAAGAAGTAATATTAGTTAATGAACGGGATGAACAAGCCGGTACTATAGGTAAACTTGAAGCACATAAACAAGCGCTTTTACACCGTGCTTTCAGTGTCTTTATTTTTAATAATAAAGGTGATATGCTGTTGCAGCAAAGGGCTGTTAATAAATATCATAGCGGCGGCCTATGGTCAAATGCCTGCTGCAGCCACCCGCGGCCGGGCGAGGAGACCTTGCCTGCCGCACAACGCCGGTTAAAAGAAGAAATGGGCTTTAATACTCCGTTGCACAAAATATTTGATTTTACTTACAAAACATCGTTCAGCAACGGGTTGACGGAATACGAATTTGACCATGTATTTGCCGGTCATTACGAGGGTGAAATAGTACCCAATGTGATGGAAGTAAGCAACTATACTTTTAAGCCTATGAGCGAGATTGAAGAAAGCCTGCAGCTATCTCCCCAAAAATATACCGCGTGGTTCCACATTGCATTTCCTAAAATAATGGAATGGTGGCAAAATAATAAATAACGCACAACCAGCCGGTTATAACAGCAGTAAGCGGCTTATCTTTATATATACCGTGGCCGCCCTACCCCGCGAAGCAGGGTGTAATGTTGTAATGCTTACCCATTTAATATTTGATAGCCAGCTACTTAAGAAGACAAATAATTTCCGGCATTTGTTTTGAAATAGTTAAAGCTAAAATGCTAATGCTATGAATACAGATACCGAAATAACACCCGTTGAATTTTTGCGGGAAAAAATTTGCGACATAAGAAGCGCCTTATTTTTTAGCCAGGCAGCAGATATATTAAAAATGCCTACAAGCATTATAAATGTATTGCGTGTTGACGATGAAGGACAAGTATGGTTTTTTGTTAACCGGCCACAGCAATACCTTGGTGCATTTAAAAAAGAATTTCCCGCGCAGCTTAACTTCTTTCGCAAAGGCAGAAGTTTCTTTCTTAAAATAACAGGCAAGGCTTGCATTGTAAACAAAACAGCCACCATAATTGAGGAACTGGCAGTTACAGGCAACGATATAAAGGAAAGTGTTATGCAAAAGCTCGTACTGATTAAAGTTAAGATTTTTAAAGCTGAATATGTAGATAACTCTCCCCGAGAAAAAATTGGTTGGTGGTCAAATCTTGTACAATCCGTACAACAATGGTTTAATCATGATGAAATGGACGCTATACCGCTAAATTTTAATCATTATAAACTTGCAAAACAAAATTACACTTTTAACAGGGCCTGAATAACTCGTTAGCCAGGCCTACTTAAAAACCCTGCAGGTACCAACCGCGGGGTTTTTATATTTTTCCACTTGTCCCCCAAGCATGCCTGCGTTATAAAAAATCCACCTCTCCAATACTATTTTTTTCTAATACTCGTAAAATCATATCTTTAAAAAAAAACAATTGCCCGTGAACGTTCTTACCCTTAACAACATAACCAAAAATTATGGCCGCATACTGGCCCTTAACAATGTTTCCTTTTCTGTACCGCAAGGCAGCGTATTTGGAATATTGGGGCCTAATGGCAGTGGTAAAACCACCATGCTGGGCATAATAATGAATATTTTAAAAGCAACTTCGGGCAGTTACCAGGTATTTGGCAAACAAGCCGATGCTGATACCCGCAAACAAATAGGCACTTTACTTGAAACACCCAACTTTTACCATTATCTCTCCGCAGAGCGCAACCTGCGTATTGCGGCAGAAATAAAAGGCAAAGGCCATAATGATATTGACAGCGCGTTAATAAGGGTTAACCTGTATGAACGCAGAACCAGCAAATTCAGCACTTACTCGCTTGGCATGAAGCAACGTTTAGCCATAGCATCGTGCCTGCTGGGCAACCCTGATATGCTTGTATTTGACGAGCCGACAAATGGCCTTGACCCTGTAGGCATTGCCGAAATAAGAGAGTTAATTAAAAATCTTGCCACTGAAGGCAAAACCATTATTATGGCCAGCCACCTGCTTGACGAAGTAGAAAAAGTTTGCACACATGTAGCTATACTTAAAAAAGGCAACCTGCTAACTGCGGGCAACGTGGATGAGGTATTAAAAAACGAAGACATCGTAGAGGTTGCCGCAGCAGATATGCAAAAACTTGAAGCTGTACTTGGCACACTAAGCGGTTATTCTTCGTTTGAGAAAACGGCACAGTCATTTAAGCTATTTTATCCTGTCGGCACAGCTAATCTTGAAAAAGTGAACAGGTATTGTTTTGACAATGGCGTTGTGCTTAACCACCTGCAACTGAAAAAGAAGAGTCTTGAAACAAAGTTCCTGGAACTCACCAGCAATTAATTCAACTTATTAAACTCATTATATGCTGCATCTTCTAAAAATAGAATGGCTAAAAATAAAAAATTACAGAACCTTCTGGATACTGGCAATTTTATATCTGCTAAGTATATGGGGTATCAACTTTATTGTATTCAGTGTGCAAGAAAAAATATTTGAAAAAAGTAATGTTGCTGGTAATGATGGCTCAGCCATGGTAAAATTTCTTGTAGGTGACAAACCATACGCCTTCCCGAAAGTGTGGCAGGCTACTGCCGATGTGAGCAGTTTTTTGCTTTTTATTGCAGGTCTCATTATGATTATTGCTGTATCAAATGAATATTCATTCAAAACTCACCGTCAAAATATTATAGATGGTCTTTCCCGCAGTCAATTTATACTGGTAAAACTTGTTGATGGCGTTATAATAGCACTTATATCTTCTGTTTTAGTGGTTATTACAGGATTATTTTTTGGAATATACGAAGGCCATACAACAGTAAGCTTTGAAAATTTCCAGTACATATTTTACTTCTTTTTACAGGCTTTAAGTTATTGCTGGCTGGCAATATTGTTTGCAATATTATTTAAACGAAGTGGTATTGCAATTGGCGTATTTTTCTTGTATACTGTGATACTGGAAAATGTACTTGCGTTAGTATTAAACAGGGCGTTCCCGTCATCATTTTTCTTAACAGGCACCGGTAATTATTTGCCTATACAAAGCTCAGACGAATTAATGCCATTCCCGGCATTTGAAGGTTTACAAAAACAAATTTTACAACCTGTAAATAATAACGTACAATTAATCTTAGTAATTATTTATCTTACCCTGTATTTTATAGTAAGTAAACGAAAATTTGAAAGGGACGATTTATAGGCTACCCTTTAAGCCCGCATAACTCCCTTACAGCCTCATTAATTGCAGGATACAAAAAAGCGAACCCGGCTGACTGTATTTTTTCAGCGCTGGCGGTAACGCTTTTTAGTATTTCAATGCTCATTTCGCCCAATGCAATTTTTAATGCCAATGCAGGCACATGTACCGGTATATAAAAATGGTTGCGTTGCCTGGCCATTTGCAGTACAAGTGTTTTATTGGTTACTGCATTTGGCGATACTGCGTTATAGCTGCCGGCAAGCTTCTTATTTTCTATGGCATATACATACAGGCGGCAAATATCTTCTATATGTATCCATGGTACTACCTGCCTGCCGCTGCCCATAATAGCAGCAATTCCTGCTTTAAGAGGCTTTTTAAATTCTAGCCAGGCGCCTCCGTCATTACTTAATACTATGCCTGTACGTAACTTTACAAGCCTCACCCCAAAGCGTGTAACGGGCTCTATACTTTCTTCCCAAAAGCGGCAGGTGTTTCCTAAAAAATCCTTAGCAGCAGGAGCATCTTCCTTAAAGCCGTATTGCCGCGAGGAGAGCGTATCTTCCCCATACCATCCGGTAGCAGAAGCGCTGATAACCGCGCTTACTTTATGCTCATTTTCTTTCAATGCTTTTACCAATAAAGCGCTGCTTTTAGTACGGCTTTCAACAATCTCCTTTTTCCGTTTTTTTGTCCATCGGCCATCGGCAACATTAGCCCCAGCAAGATGTATAATATAGTCAGCCTGCTGTATGGCTGCAACATCAATCTCTTCCCGTTTCACATCCCATCTTGCCATTGTTATGCCTGGATGGTTGCTGCCTGTATTGTTACCCCTGGTGAGTATTATAACCTTATAACCCCGTTTAACAAGCATTGCTGAAAGGTGTTTGCCTATTGTTCCGGTTCCACCGGTAATCATCACTGTTTGCATACTTTCCAATATACACTTTTTACTAAAAAAATCCCCCGGGACGATACCGGGGGAACAACTAAAACATCATGTTCAAAAAACACTTAATCAGGCTTTTTCTCATCAAGGAACTTATTCCTTGTTGATATTTGCGCCTGGTCGTTATTTTCTTCTTTCTTTACCGTATACCTGCTGTAATAATTTTCAACAGAGGTAAGTGTATTGCCAAACAACTCCATGTTCCTGCGCACATAGGCCGGCACACTATCAAACTCTCCGGTCACATCGTGGTTGGTATTCATATTGAAAGAAATATTTCTAAGTTTATTGATGCGGTCTGCTGCCTTACGTCTTTGTTCTTCTTCTTCGCTCATATCGGGTATGGCATTGTGAGAGAAGGATGTTACCGCTGCAGCGGGCTGTACTGGCGCATCTTCTTTTAGTTCAAAGGTAAACTCTATACTGTCCTCGGCGTCGGGCTGAATATTTAAAACAGGTTTTCGTGCCGCCCCGGCCTGTTTTACAGGTTCTGGCACTGGTATAACTGCTGCAGGTTTAACAGGCTGTACAGGCGTAATTTCTTTAGCTACCGGTATGCCAGGTGCCGGCTCCTCAGAATAAATATGCGACGGCTTTGAT
>DASZUX010000100.1:0-12680 GCA_035547455.1 Chitinophagaceae bacterium | reverse complement strand
GACGGTTCGATAAAGATTAATGCTGAAAAATTCTTATCACAAGCCCCTTTCACCGAAAGTGAGGCGGGGAAGGCTGTTAACTGCGGCGAAAGCGGTTTGGGCATACGTATGTTTGCCCCTATTGTTGCATTGCATCCATATCCTATTACCATCAATGGCGAAGGCAGCCTGCTTAACCGTCCCATGGATTTCTTTGATGAAGTGTTGCCGCAATTAGGCGTTTCTATTCAATCCAGCAATGGCAGGTTACCGCTTACATTAAAGGGCCCGCTGCAACCAAAAGATATTACAATTGACGGCTCGTTAAGCTCCCAATTTTTAACGGGTTTACTTATGGCTTATGCTGCGGCAGGAGCAAGCGGAGTAACTATTACTGTAACCAATTTAAAAAGCAGGCCCTATGTTGACCTCACCTTAAAGGTGATGAAAGATTTTGGCCTTGCAGTTCCTGAAAACAAAAACTACGAAGCGTTTTATTTCCCAACCAACCAATCAATCAACCAATCAACTAATCAACCCATCACATACCAGGTGGAAGGTGACTGGAGTGGTGGCGCATTCCTGTTGGTAGCCGGTGCAATAGCCGGGGATATTGCAGTAAAAGGCTTGGATATAAACTCAACACAGGCCGACAAAGCGGTATTGGCCGCATTAAAAAACTGCGGTTGCAAACTGGACATAAAGGCAAACGCAATACACATTAGCCCAGGCGCATTAAAGGCATTTACATTTGATGCTACTGATTGCCCTGACCTGTTTCCACCGCTTGTGGCTTTAGCCGCATATTGTAAAGGAACGACGGTTATAAAAGGAGTGCAACGCCTTACCCATAAAGAAAGTAACCGCGCGTTAACCCTGCAGGATGAGTTTGGTAAACTGGGTATTATGATTGAACTTTTTAGTGATGAGATGCATATACAGGGCGGTACCGGCGTTAAAGGTGCACTAACACACAGCCGCCATGACCACCGTATTGCAATGGCATGTGCGGTAGCGGCATTAAAAGCAAACGGCGAAGTGATAATAGAAGAAGCACAGGCTGTTAACAAATCGTACCCGGATTTTTATATGCATATTAAAAAGCTGGGTGCAGAAGTTAAGGTTGTAAATGAGTTTGAGTTGAACAGTCATTAATGCAATTTCGTAAATACCCATCCTGCCAGGTTTTAAACCATGGGTAGGGTTTTGACGCAGTAATAACATTAGATTTTAAAAACTTGCCTTTAGGTACCGGAGGTTATTATGAACTCATTTGGCCGCATATTTAAAGTAACCATTTTTGGCGAATCGCATGGCGAAAGTGTAGGTGTGAATATTGATGGTATACCCGCAGGATTACCATTAACGGTAGAGGACTTTTTAACTGATATTGAGCGCCGCAAAGGTGGTACCCAAAAAGGTACAACACCCCGGCAAGAGAGCGACCTGCCTATTTTTAAAAGCGGCGTTTTTAATAATACTACTACCGGCGCGCCGTTAACTATATTGTTCGAAAACAATAATACGCGCAGCGGCGACTACCAGAAGCAAAGGGCATTTCCCCGCCCCGGCCATGCTGATTTTGTTGCCAGTAAGAAATTTGGCGGATATGAAGATTATCGTGGCGGTGGCCATTTCAGCGGCAGGCTTACCGTGTGCCTTGTGGCCATTGGCGTAATAGCCAAAAAGCTATTGCAAACAACTTTGCCCGGTATTGGAGTAAAAGCAAACATTTTAGAAATAGGTGGTGAGGCAGACCTTGAAAAAGGTTTGCAAAAAGCCATTGATGCAAAGGACACCATTGGTGGTATTTTGGAATGCTGTGTAACCGGGTTGCCAGTTGGCCTGGGCGAGCCATTTTTTGACAGCGCGGAATCTCTGCTGGCGCATGCCGTGTTTGCCATACCTGCCATACGCGGCGTTGAATTTGGTACCGGTTTTGCCGCTGCAAGAATGTTTGGCACGGAACATAATGATGCCATTGAAGATATGAATGGCAAAACCGTTACCAACCATGCAGGTGGTGTTGTGGGAGGTATTACCAACGGGAATGAGCTGGTATTTCGTATTGCTGTTAAGCCAACCTCGTCTACCCCCAAAGACCAGGTTACACTTAACTGGGAAACAGGGCAGATGGACACCTTCTCGGTAAAAGGAAGGCATGACCTGTGTATTGCATTACGTGTGCCGGTAGTGCTGGAAGCTGTAACAGCTATGGTTTTGGCTGACTTGATGATGCTTGAACAACGCATACCGCGGCGCCTTGGTACCAAAGAAGGATGAGCGATATTATTTACCATATAACTACACGGGCTGAATGGGTTACCGCACAGGTCAACGGCTTTTATGAGGCCCCCTCGCTGCATAGTGAAGGGTTTATCCACTGCAGTGAAGCCCGCCAGGTAGCGGGCGTGCTTCAGCGGTATTTTAAAGGCAAAGGGCCTTTGGTTAAACTGGTGATTGGTACAGAAAAATTACATGCAAGGCTGCAGCAGGATTTCTCTCCTTCGATGAATGAACATTTTCCGCATGTGTATGGAAGGATAAATTTGGATGCAGTAATAGGAGAAGAACCATTAAGTCAATAGGTCAATAAGTCATTAAGGAAAAACGGGCTTTCACCGGTAATGTCAACTAATCAGTAATATGCACAACTATATCATCAACGCCTCTATACAAATCGTTCCCATTGTGTTAGACAAGCATCCTTATGAATGGGTAGATGAAGCCATTGCTGTAATACAACAATCGGGTATTAAATATGAAGTAGGCCCTTTTGCTACTGTGATAGAAGGGAAATATACTGATGTGATGAAAGTAATTGATGACATTAACGAGTACCTGTACAGCAAACACTGCAACGAATGGATATGCAACGCGCAAATACAAATACGCAGCGGCGGTGACATAACAGGAGAGGAGAAGACGGAAAAGTTTGCGAAGTAAGCCCTAAACCAATAGTGATGCTATCTTATAAAGATTTCACAAAATACTTTGGCTATTCCCTTTACGATAATGATTTCAAACGTTTTTTGGACATAACGTTTAATGATTTGACCGAGTATAATATTTTGGAAAGTAGTTACATTACTTCTGAAGAGAAAGGGATTGAACTTGGGTTTACTAATAATGATGCAGTATATGATGATGACGAAGGTGTAATTTTTGTGAAGGGCAACCCAATCTTCTCTCATCTTAATTTTTATCCTGCATCTACTATTATAATTAATCAATTGCCATTTGACATAAGCTTTGATACAATAAGGAATACTGTATTAGAAAAAACGGGTTTACCAACTAAAACAAAAAGAGGATATTCGGAACTACTTAAAACTGGTTATTTACTTGATCATTATAAAATACAGGATATTGTGATATCATTTGATTACAAGGTTTTGGATGAAACTATAAAATTTATACAGGTAAGGAGCAATAGACTAGTAGAACATCTCAGCAGATTATAAATTCGCTAATTATAATTCGACAAATATATTTTTATTGATTTTTTTCTGTTCGTTCACCTGTTCATACACTTCCAGCAATTTCATCACGGCATGCTTACCATCGTCACCTAAGGCGATGGAATAATTATTCACATACAGGTCAATATGCTGTCGCATTACATCTTCGCTCATTTCCTGGCTGTGCTGCTTTACATAGTCAGCCAGTATAGTGTGGTTGTTGGCGTAGGCGTATTCCACACTTTTACGTATCAGTTCATCCACTTTTTTTATCAATGTCTCATCAAGGTTGCTTTTGGCAACAATGCCGCCTAAAGGTATGGGCAGGCCGGTGGTACGTTCCCAGTATTCGCCCAGGTCAACTATTTTATGCAGGCCTTTTAAATGGTAGGTAAACCGGTTTTCGTGTATAATAACACCGGCAACGGTTTCTCCGTTGGGGGCTTGATTTGCCAGTACAAAATCCTCTATCTGGTTAAACACTTTAAATACTTTGTTTTTAGCATTTGGATAAGCTAAGGAAAACAGCATGTGTGCTGTTGTGTTTACACCGGGTATTGCAATTAAAGCGTTATCCGGGTGACTATCACCTGAAGCGAGGGCGCTGTCAGCGGTTATTAACAAAGGGCCTACGCCTTTACCCAGCGCGCCGCCGCTGTTAAGAACAATATAATTATCCAGCACCAACGGCAGTACCCCATAACTTATTTTAGAAAGGTCCAGCTTGCCCTCAATAGCCCACCCGTTAAGGGTTTGTACATCTTCCAGCACCACATCAAATTCAAGTCCTTCAGTATCAATTTTATTATTCACCAGCGCATCAAAAATAAAAGTATCGTTAGGACAGGGGGAGAAGCCGAGCGTTAGTTTCATTGTTCCGTGTTTTATGTTCTGTATTCTATTGTTCTGTGTTTCGTATCGTATATTTTGCAAAGGCCTGCAAATACTCCAATAAAGTTTTATTCAGGTTCACTATTGCATCCCTTATCTTCCATTTGGTTTTGTTTCTTTCGCCAATATAATTGCTGATAGCGCGTATTTGTATAAATGGTATATTCTGCAGCCTACATATATAATGCAATGCAGCGCCTTCCATGCTTTCGGTAAGGGGGGCATATTTTTCTTCTATTTGAAGCCTGCGTTTGGGCGATGTGGTTATTTCGTTGATGGTTACAGCATTTATTACCGGCAGTTGTATAAGGTTATATTGGGGAAGGTTAGTGTTGGGCAGGCCGCGTTCAAAAAAAGGTATGTCGTTGCCCTTTTGCAGGTTTAGGTCAAACAGGTCTTTCCAAATACCGTCTTCATCTACCCCGGTGTCTGCTAATATTTCGTTACCTATTATAAATACATCTCCTAATGCGGCCTTATCATTAAAGCAGCCGGCGATACCTGCCTGTATAATAAAATCGGGTTTTTGTTCAAGCGCCATTTTGGTAAGCGATACTGACGATGCCAGCATACCAACACCGCTTGTGTGAAAACTAACGATTATGCCGTAGCCGTTTATGTATGTGTTGCCCTCAACATGTTGCTTAACCGTTGCCACTTCCCCTTCTGTTGCCGATGTAATCACAATATGCATACGCACGCAAAGTTCGGCAATTCAATAAAAAGTGTTCATGAAAGTTTGTAATACCCGGTTACATTGCGGTAAGCCCATATAGTTTGGGGATTGTTATGTAATTTCAGCCGGTATTTATAATGCTGTATGAAAAAGTTTTTAATACCTGTTCTACTCATAGCAGGCTTTTGCACCCCCGTGCACGCGCAGGAGCTTTCACTTTCGTCTCCCGATAAAAAGATTGTTATTACTATATCCGGTCAAAAAGGCCTGGCCTATACTGTTTGGGCAGATGGTAAAATAATTGTTCAGCCATCGGCGATTGATATAACCATGGCGGACGGTACAACAATCGGCGGCAACCTTTCTTTTGCATCGGTCAGGCAATCATTCGTAAACGACACTATTGTTCCCGGCGTAGCCGAGAAAAGAAAAAAAATTGCCGATCTATACAACCGGCTGTTATTTGATGTAAATCAAAATTTTGCAATTGAGTTCAGGGCATATAATGATGGTATCGCCTACAGGATTATAACACGGTTTAAAGACTCTGCCATTGTAAAAAATGAGAAAGCTGTTTTTAATTTTCCCGGGGGCAGCAATATTATTGCCCCGCTGGTGGAAAAACGTGAAGGCGTGGATATTTACCATACCAGTTTTGAAGGATTATATAAGCATACACCGCTTGACAGTATAACCAAAAATAACCTCGCTTTTTCCCCGGTGCTTGTACAGGAAGGTGGGATTACAATAGGATTAACGGAGAGCGACCTGCTGGATTACCCCGGTATGTTTTTAAGAGGTACGGGAAGATTTTCCTTAATGGGAGAATTTGCCCCGTACCCTGCTGAAGAGCATGTAACGGATGATTTATACCCCGAAAAAATTGTTACACGAAGAGAGGATTTTATTGCAAAGATTGCCGACAGCCGCACGCTGCCGTGGCGCGTTATGCTGGTAGCACGGGCAGATAAAGACCTGCCCGGCAACGACCTTGTGTACAGGCTTGCATCGCCATCAAAAATAAAGGATATATCATGGGTGCACCCGGGCAAATGCACAGACGAATGGATAGTGAATGTTAACCTGTTTAATGTGCCGTTTGCTTCGGGTGTAAACACTGCTTCTTATAAATACTATATTGACTTTGTGAAGCGGTTTGGTTTTGACCGCATAATGATGGATGCCGGCTGGAGCGATTACAAAGACCTGTTTAAAATAAACCCGGATATTAATATGGATACGCTGGCAGCTTATGCTAAAGCGAAAGGGGTAAAAATAAGCATGTGGACAGACGCAGCGACACTTGACCGCCAGTTGGATGGCGCATTGAAGCAATTTAAAAAATGGGGAGTTGACTTTATAATGACAGATTTTATTGATCGGGATGACCAGAAGACAGTACAGTTTTATGAACGTATTGCAAAGGCTTGCGCCGATGCGCACCTTATGATAATGTTTCACGGAGCTTACCCGCCAAAGGGCTTTACACGCACTTACCCCAATAATATTTTGCGGGAAAGCGTTTTGGGCAGCGAATATGATATTTGGAGTGATAAGGTTACACCCGGCCATGATTTAACCCTGCCCTTTACGCGCATGCTTTCAGGAGCGTTTGATTATGAGCCTGGCCTGCTGGATAATGCCACGAAAGACCAGTTCAGGATGGTGAATGGTAAGCCTATGAGCCAGGGTACACGTTGCCACCAGCTTGCCATGTTTATTGTGTATGATGACCCGCTTGAAATTTTTTCCGGCAACCCATCACAGGGCTACCTTGAACCTAAATTTATGGAATTGACAGGCAGCCTGCCCACGACCTGGGATGAAACAAAAATACTGGATGGCAAGGTGGGAAACTACCTTGTTACTGCCCGCCAGAAAGATGATAACTGGTATATAGGCGGAATGACAGACTGGACGCCACGCGATTTTAATATTACGCTTGATTTTATAGGAGATGGCAATTACGAGTTAACGTCCTGTACTGATGGTATTAATGCGGATAAATATGCGGCTGATTACACCATAAGCAGCAAACGGGTAAAACGAGGTGATGTAATACCGGTGCACCTTGCTGCAGGCGGGGGCTTTTTATTAAAGCTAATTAAGAAGTAAGTTGGCCGGTTGCCCGGTACAAGTGCTAACTTGTTGCCTCTGCAAGATTATATTGTTTAGGAAGGCTTATATAAAATACTGTGCCTTTGCCAACGGTGGTCTCAAACCAGATTTTGCCGTTGTAAGATTCTACTATTTGTTTGCAGATGGAGAGGCCGAGGCCAAAGGGCTTTTCTCCCTGGGTGCCGGGTCTTTTAGCTTCAGTATGAGTGTCGAAAATTTTGTTTTTAAGGTTGTCTGGTATGCCAATGCCCATATCTTGAACAGAGATTTGTACGTTATCGTTACCATGGCCGGTAATTACTTTAATAACGGCACCGGAGGGACTGAATTTTACCGCATTGGTAATAAGGTTACTTAAAACCCGCCACATTTTAGCAGGATTAGCCTTGATTATTTCTTCCGAATCAGAAAGCAAAAGCTGCAATTTTTGTTTCTTTTCGGCGGCTTTAAAGCTCAGCATCCTTACACAATTGCGTGCAATTATGTTTACGTCCACAAGCTCCATTGTAATGTCAACTGAGTTATTATCCTTTATAGCAAAATCAAGAATTTCATTAATTAACTGTATTGAGTTGGTACAGGCATTTTGCATAAGTTCCAGCACCTGTGATTGTTCCTCGTTATATTCGTTTTCATCTTCCAGTATGGTTATTAACGAACTTATGGCGGCAATGGGATTGCGCAGGTCGTGTGCTACTATGCCCAATATCCTGTCTTTTTCTTTATTGCGCTCTTCCAGTTCGCCAAGTGTATCTTCCAGCAATTCCTTTTGCTTGTTAACCTGGTTATTAAGCTGTGTAAGTGTGTGTACATGTTTTCTGCTCCTGCGCCAGAAATATAAAATCAGTAATAATATTATAGCCACAAAAGCCAGCAGTGCTGCTGCAATAACAAAATATAATTGTTTCAGCTTGTTATCCTGGCGTAACAGGTTCATCTGGTATTCTGCCTCAAGGCTTTTCATCTCACCAGTTACATCGCTTTCATTAAGTTTTTTATTTGCAGCGTCTTCAGCTTCTTTCAGGCGGGTATAGGCTTCAAGGTGCGGGTAGGCTGCCGCAAAATCTTTTTTGTTATCGTAATATTTCCACATTAGCTGGTTCCATCCAACTGCCACAGCGTCGCTTTTTATAGTGTCAAGCCCCTTTTGCATATCCACCAGTACATTATGCATCCCTTCGTAATCGTTTTCATCCATATACAGGTTTGCAAGGTGCAACTGCGTAATTAGTGCATCGTTAACATCATAGCCGGGATGGCTGTTTATAGCAATACTCTTCCTATACAGCTCTTTAGCCTTATCATGATTGGTGGTTGCATACACCTGCCCTATATTACCATATACCACGCCGCGTGCAATATCAAACAGGCCGGGGCCGCCTTTATACACCTGCTGGTTTTGCGCAATAAAATCAAGCGCTTTATTGTAATAAACAAGAGCGCTGTCTGGCTGGTTTGATTTTTTATAGCTAAGGGCAGTGTTGTTCAAAAGTTCCTGCCGGCGGTAAAATTCAGGAAAGCTGGCATCGCAGGCTGCCGATTCCCTGAAAGCCTGTTTAAAATAGGTAGCGGCCTCGGCAAAGCTTGCCTTTTTATACATTACCATACCCAGCCTGTAACTGTATTCGCTAAAAGTGCAGGGGTCAACGCTTTTTTCAGCGGCAACCTTACCAAGATAATAATACTGGTAAGCCTCGTTATATTGGTTAAGTCCAAAAAGAGCATCGCCTTTAGAAATGTTTGCGATAGCATCGTTTTTGTCGTAATCCGGCATACCTGGGTTTTTGTGGGTAATCCAAATCATGCTGTCGGCATACAGCAATGCCTTTTTTTCATTACCTACTTTTGTGTGATAGTAGCCACAATACATGCCGTAGTAGTGAAATCTTGCTGATGGGTCTGCATCAGGGTAAGCAGCAAAAATAGAATCAAGGTAAGGGTAGGCAGATGAAGTATAAGAACCTAACGCTGCTACACTGTCAAGCGCTTTTTGAAAAAAAGCAGCCGGTGGCGTGTGCCTTCCGTTGTGATTGCAGGCATTAAACAGGAATATCCATAAGGCAAGTATCGCAGGGGTACCTGTTTTGCTAAATCGCTTCATCTCTTCACTAAGATATTAGACATTTACCAAATTTGAGTATTTTTTATTACCCTTGTATGGCATTTATACAAAAGGTGCTTAAGGTTGCTGGTCTTAGGTAAAAAATACGGGATTATTCATTTAATTGAACAATTGCTATGCATTGGTAGCTGTATTTATTAAAATGTTCAATTAAAGCTATTCTTCAAAATTGCTTTCATCTACTTTGCCTGTAAATATCGTGCCCATATTTTTTGCACTAAAAATATTGCTGTTATGCCTGTTGCCAAGTATAATTAGTGTAGCCTTTTGCTGAACAAACCTGGTGAAATTGTTGTTTTCCCCGTGCCATTTACCATTATGATAAATAATAGTATCACCATGATTAAAATATAAATGCCAGCCAAGACCATAGTTATGCATTGTTTTATGCTCGTTACTTTCGGGCATAAACGCCATGGCAAGGGTTGAGGCTTTTACAAACGTGTGCTGGTACAGCGCCTTATCCCAGATAAATAAATCTCTTACTGTACTGTAAATATTCTTGTCGCCATAAGTACAATCAAGATGATCCATGGGGTAAGGCCACCTGCCTATATAAGTAGGCCTGTAGTTAGCTGTGTCTTTGATAGAAAATACCCAGGTATTTTTAAGCCCCAGCGGGGTAAATACACTGTCCCGCATGTATTGCGGGTAAGGTTGCTGCGTAATTTTTTCAATTACAAGGGCAAGCAACATAAAATTGGTATTATTATAGTGATATACACGGCCGGGGGATGCAAGTACCTTAGGCTTGTGTGCAGCCATATAGTTTAAAACGTCCTCGTTAGTAGCCTTTTTCTTCTTGTTCCACAAGTTATCCATAAAATTAAGGTAGTCAGGTAAACCGCTGCGGTGGCTCAAAAGCATCTTTATGGTAATGCCTTTGTAGGGTAAGGAGGGCAGGTATTTTGTTACTTCATCATCAAGGTGAATGCGCCCCTGTTCCCACAACCGCAAAACAGTCATTCCTGTAAAAGTTTTTGAGATGGAGGCAAGATGAAAAGAGGTATTTTCAGTGATAGGCTCCTGTGTTTTGAAATTTATAAAACCTTTATAGTCTTCAAAAATTATCTGCCCGTTTTTGGCCACTAAAATGGCCCCGTTAAACCCGGTATTTGCAAGGTGTTTGTTGTAATAATCTTCTACAGCATCCCGGTAAGCATCAGCCGCTTCGGGAGAAAGCGGTTGAAAACTATAATCAGGCGTGTATAAAACCGAAGACGGATTGCTTTTGGGCATTTCAGCAGTAGAAGGCTTTGCCGGCGCCTGCCCGCAACTGGTTGCAACACAAATAGCTATAAAAACAAATAATAAATTTTGCACAATAAAAAACTGTGTTTTACTCATTAAAACAAAAATAAGAGAATAGCGGCATTCTGCCTTTCGCTCTAACAAAACCTTTACAATATTGATACCATTTTTATACTGCTAACTGTGCGTTTATTTTCATGAAAGCCTTTACCGGCAGCCCATTAGAATACATGAAAGTATTTGCCTTTTAAAATTTTTATTTTTAGTTGAGGGGGGTGAAATGTAATAAGGCCTGCCTGGCACTTATAATGTAAGCAGCCCCTGCATTACGCCGGGGCTGCCTGAACATGTGTTTTAGCTGATCCAAAGGTTGCGCTGTTGTAATTAATTACCAAATTTTAATACGTTTAGCCGGTGCTACGTACATTTTGTCGCTAGGCTGAATGTTAAATGCAGTGTACCATGCATCAATATTTACTATAGGACCATTACACCTGAACATGCCGGGAGAATGGGGATTGGTTAAAATAAGCTGCGCTTCAGACTCCGGCAGGATATTTTCCCGCCATACCTGTGCCCAGCTCAGGAAGAACCGCTGGTCAGGAGTAAACCCATCAATTTTTTTATTGCTTTTGCCTTCTTCAGTTTTTTTAAATGCTTCGTAGGCAATATTAAGGCCTCCAAGGTCTGCAAGGTTTTCACCCAGTGTAAGCTGGCCGTTTACATGCAGGCTGTCGTTCACCACAAAAGCATTGTATTGTTCTACTACTTTGTGCGCCCTTTCAGTAAATTTTTTGGCATCATCTGCAGTCCACCAATCTTTCAGGTTACCCTGGGCGTCGTATTGCCTGCCTTCATCGTCAAAGCCATGTGTAAGTTCATGGCCAATGGCGCCTGCAATGGCACCATAATTTACAGCATCATCCGCCCCAAAATCAAAGAATGGGAATTGCAGTATACCGGCAGGAAATACCACCTCATTATTGGCAGGATTATAATAAGCATTTATAGTAGGCGGTGTCATGCCCCAACGGGTTTTATCAACGGGTTTACCAAGACGATTTACCATAAAGTTGTAGCGCCAAACACTAATGCTCCTCATATTGGCCAGCAGTGAGTCGCGTTTAATTATTACGCCGTCATACGTTTCCCATTTATCGGGGAAGCCTATTTTGTTAACAATTGCATGCAACTTTTGCAAGGCCATTTGCTTGGTAGAATCGCTCATCCAATCAAGGCGGCTTATGCGTTCGCCCATAGTAGTTTGAATGTTATTTACCAGCGTAAGCATGCGTTGCTTGGCGGCCTCGTTAAAGTATTTTTCAACGTATAACTGGCCCAGCAGTTCTCCAATAGATCCATCCACCAGCGCACTCATGCGCTGCCAGCGGGGTGTTATTATCTTTTGCCCGGTAAGTACTTTGCCATATTCAAACTGCCTGTTTACAAAAGTGCTGCTGAGATAAGGTACTGCAGATTTTATTACAGCCCACTCGAGATAGGCTTTCCAGGCCTCCAGCGGCACAGCGCTGAATATTGCGTCTGCTGTTTTAAAGAAAGCCGGGTTATTTACCACCACACTGTCTGCACCGATCACTTTCATTTCTGCAAACATTTCTTTCCAGTTAAAACCAGGGGTGGTTTTGCTGAAATCAGCCAGGGAGAATTTATTATAGGTTTTTTGCGGATCCCTCATTTCCACCCTGCTCATTTGGGCTTTGGCAAGCCCTGTTTCAATGTTAATAATAGCGGTAGCTTTGTGTTTTGCCATGTTAGGCTCATCGCCCGTCATTGTAAACAGGTCGGTAACATAACTCATGTAGGCGGCCCGCACCGCTTTACTGCGGGCATCATTTTTAAGGTAGTAATCCCTGTCAGGTAAAGACGTACCACCCTGGGATAGGCTGGGTATGTACTGGTTAGCATTTTTGTCATCCTGTCCAACACCAAAGCCAAACAAAATACCACCACCAACGCCGGTAGTGCGCAAGGTGGTAATTTCGTGCAATACTTCTTCTTTTGTGGTAATAGCAGCCAGGCGGGCGAGTTCTGCTTTTATAGGCGTATACCCCATTTGTTCAATGCGGCCGCTATCCATTGCGCTGGCATACAAATCCCCAACGCGCTGGTACACACTGTTTTTAGTAGTATTTTTTGCCGCATCCTCGCATAAAAGCTTTAA
>DASZUX010000099.1:0-2724 GCA_035547455.1 Chitinophagaceae bacterium | reverse complement strand
AAGATTGCAGCACACTCCATGGTATTGCTCAAAAATAATGCAGGCATTTTACCGCTTAAAAAATCTGGCACTATTGCCCTGGTAGGCCCGCTGGCAGACAGCAAACGAAACATGCTTGGCACATGGAGCGTTGCAGGCGATTTCACAAAATCTGTAACATTACTGGAAGGCATTAAAAATGTTGCCGGTAATGTAAATGTTATTTACGCCAAGGGCGCCAATATAAGTGATGACCCCTTTTTAGTAAAAAGGGCCAATGCGCTGGGTACCGAGATAGAAACCGACAAAAAATCGCCGGAAGAATTGATTAATGAAGCGGTAGAAGCGGCTAACAAAGCAGACGTTATTGTGGCGGCCGTTGGCGAAGCAGCAGACATGACGGGTGAAGCCAGTAGCAGGGCCGACATAAACATACCCGAAAGCCAGGAAAACCTGCTGAAGGCATTAGCCAAAACCGGCAAGCCGCTGGTAATTGTGCTTTTCAACGGCCGGCCGCTGGTATTAAACTGGGAGAGTGAACATGCAAATGCCATTTTAGATGCATGGTTTAGCGGCATTGAAGCAGGCAATGCTATAGCAGATGTACTGTTTGGCGATTATAACCCCAGCGGCAAAATAACTGCATCGTTCCCACGCAGCGTTGGGCAAATACCGGTGTATTATAACCATCTTAACACCGGCAGGCCTTACAATGGCGAAGATTTTGCCAAGTTTAAGTCTGACTACCTTGATGTGCCTAATGAGCCTTTATATCCCTTTGGTTATGGCCTTAGCTATACCAGTTTTAGCTATGGTGATGTTAAGCTGAACAAAACAACCCTTAAGGGAAATGAAACCTTAACTGCTACTGTAACAGTAACCAATACCGGTAAATATGCCGGCGAAGAAACCGCAGAACTGTACATAACCGACCCGGTAGCCAGTATTTCCCGGGCGGTGGAAGACTTAAAAGGCTTCCGGAAAATTACATTACAGCCAGGCGAAAGCAAAGATGTTACATTTAATATTACTACTGATTTGCTAAAATTTTATAATACCAATCTAAAATATGATTGGGAAGCAGGTAAGTTTATAGTACGCATTGGCGCAAACTCGGCAGATGTAAAATCGGCTGAAGTTACGTGGAATAAATAATGCACGCAATGCAAAAGGCTTTATTAAGGCAATAAAAAATCCCGGTTAAACAAGCCGGGATTTTTTATCAGTTCAAAGAATGATTATTTGTTAATATACGAAAGCAACTCCTGGCTGTTGGGGGTAACCTTGCTGTCAAAATGCGCCAGCAGGTTGCCGTTCTCGTCAATAATAAACTTATTAAAATTCCAGCTTATAGTGGCATCCAGCACACCGTTCTCTGATTTGTTGCACAGGTATTTATACACCGGTGTAATATTATCGCCCTTCACATCCACACGGGTGGTAAGCGGAAAGGTTACACCAAAATGAGATTTGCAAAATGCACTGATAGCAGTATCCTGCTGAAATTCCTGCCCGCCAAAGTTGTCTGAAGGAAAGCCAACAATCACCAGCTTACCTTTATTTTGTTCATACAGTTTTTCCAGCCCTTCGTATTGCGGTGTAAAACCGCATTTTGATGCTGTATTTACAATAAGTATTTTTTTGCCTTTAAATTTTGAAAAGTCAATAACACCACCATCAAGCCCTTTAATTTTAAAGCTATAGATGTTTTTCTTGTGGGCAACAAATCCCGTAAAAGTTATAAATACCGCAGGGATTAACAATAAATAAAGTAATTTTTTCATGGCCGTAAATTTTTTGGGATTATAAAGGTAGAGCAGTTTTGTAATTGGGTTGGCTAATTTTTTCGTTAGTCGAAACCGAGAATATACAAGTGGCATCGCGTTTTTAAACCGTTTTACTGTATCCCTGTTGCTATAAAATAGTATATGCCACCGTAGCGACGCTTATTTTAGCGCCAGGTACCTGTAGTATGGGTGTACTGCAGGCTTCAATACTGGCGCCGGTAGTAATTACATCATCTACCAGTAAAATGTGTTTACCTTCAAGCATTGCGGCATCCCGCACTTCAAAAACGTCCTGCATTGTTTGCCACCTTTCAATACGGCCTTTTTGGGTTTGGGTGGCAGTAAATAGCTTCCTCGCAACTGCTTTGCCTGCTATGGGTTTCTTCCATTGGGCACAAATACCCTCTGCTATCAACTGTGCCTGGTTATAACCACGCTTTTTTTCTTTTTTACTGTTTAAAGGCAATGGTACAATTATATCCACATCATCAAACCTATTGCTTTCCGCAATTTGTACACCCAATAATTTGCCCAGGTAAATGCCTGCCTCCCGGTTGCCTTTATATTTAAGTTCAACTACAAGGTTTTGCATAATGGAATTTTTGGTAAAATAAAAAGCGCTGCCTGCATGCTGCAACGGAACCCTGCCATAAAATATTTTTTCAACGGGGTTACCAGGTTGCTGCATGAACCCCGTTACGGGCAATTGACTGAAGCATTTAAGACATAAAAGGCTGTCATTTTCCAGCACATCGCTGCCGCATCCTGCACAAATATGCGGAAAGAACAGGTGAGAAAAATCGTTTAACGCAGCAGCTATAGCTTTAAACATAGCACTTACTGGAATAGAAACCGGTACACCTCTTCAATATGGGCAAAAGCTTTTACTTCAATTTTGAATTGATTTTTTTCAAAGCCTTTTTTATTAAAGCGTGATACAATTATTTTTTCAAAACCT
>DASZUX010000098.1:0-2952 GCA_035547455.1 Chitinophagaceae bacterium | reverse complement strand
ACAACCCCGAAGCGCTCGATCAGAAATCCATTTTGCACATTTTCACTTGATTCTTTCCAAAAAATATCCCTCTGTGATATCAAAAAATGGAAATATAGACTTAAAGCATAGCCTTCAGCCATTTTAATGCGTCACCCCTGGCCACTGCTTTTTAAACGCGGGTTGATATTTTCTTTATTTGTACCTTCATAGGGCAAACAATATGAAGATGGTATCAAAAATTTCAGAAGGAGTTAAGATAAGTGTAGAGGCTTTCTATCAGCCAGACTATAGTAATCCTGCCAACAGTGAGTTCATGTTTGCTTATCGCATTACCCTCGAAAATCATAACGATTTCAGTGTTAAACTGTTACGCCGCCATTGGTTTATTTTTGACAGCAACGGCGAACACCGCGAGGTAGAAGGGGAAGGAGTAGTAGGGGCGCAACCTGTTCTGCAGCCCGGCAAGCAATACCAGTATGTAAGCGGCTGTAACCTTCGTACAGAAATGGGGCGTATGCACGGCACTTACCTGATGGAGAACCAAAACACCAAAAACACATTTTCTGTAAAAATTCCCCCTTTTGAAATGGTAGCGCCGGTAAAGTTGAATTAGTAAGGTGCGCTTAGATTAGCAAAGCCAGCGGAATTAATGTGTTATTGCCTCCCACAATACCTCCACGGGATGCAACGCTTTTTTACCAGCACCGTCTTTTACCTGGTGGCGGCAGCTTGTACCAGGTGCAGCAATTATAACATCATCAGCGGAGCTGCGTACGGCGGGCAATAAAATCAATTCGCCGATTTTCATAGATAAATCGTAATGCTCCTTCTCGTATCCAAAACTACCTGCCATGCCGCAGCAACCGGAGGGTATTACTTCTACTTTGTAATTCTCGGGTAACTCCATCATTTTTACTGAGCCTGCCACAGAGGTAAGCGCTTTTTGCTGGCAGTGGCCATGCAGTTTTATAATGCGTTTTTCTTTGGTAAATTGCTCCCTGGTTATATTGCCGTTGTCAATCTCCCGGGCAATAAAGTCATCAATTAAAAAGGTATTTGCTGCAAGGGCCTTCGCTGCCGGCAGGTCTTTATCATCGGCAAGATCAATGTATTCATCCCTGAAAGTTAATATGGCCGAAGGCTCTATTCCAATCAAAGGAGTTTCGGCTGTTACAAGGCCGGCCAGCATAGCCACGTTTTTTTGAGCAATTTTTTTTGCTTCCCGCAGAAGGCCCTTGCTAAGCCATGCGCGGCCGCTTTCTTCATGTTGCGGAATCTCCACTTCGTAACCTAATTTCTCCAGCAACTGTATGGCCTTTATACCAATATGTGTATCATTATAATTTGTAAACTCATCACAAAAAAGATAGACTTTTTTACCGTGATGCGTAATAGGTGAAACGTGAGACGGCAAAGCGTTTGTTTGTAATTCTTCACTTTTCACTTTTAACTTTTCACTCCTGTTTTTTTTCCACCACCCCCTTAGCGTTTGCTTTTGCAAAGTGGGCATACTGCGTTTTGTTGCAAAGCCTGCAAAACGTTTTACGAGCGGGCTTATTACGCTGCCTGTCATAGCAAGATTGTATAAGCCCGGCGCCATTGCCCCCAGTTTTGCACTGCGGTTAAACCCTGCTATAAGCTTCGCCCGCATCGGTACGCCGTTGGCATCATAATAGTGTTGCAGAAACTCAGCTTTCAGCTTGGCCATGTCAACGTTGCTTGGACACTCAGATTTACAGCCTTTACAGCTAAGGCACAAATCCATTACTTCATAAATTTCTTTATGGTCAAAACGGTTTAATTTGTTTGAGTGGGTAAGAAATTCGCGCAAAATGTTTGCCCTTGCCCGCGTGGTATCTTTCTCGTTACGGGTTGCCATAAACGAAGGGCACATTGTGCCACCAGACAACTGCGACTTGCGGCAGTCACCCGAACCATTGCATTGTTCTGCATGCTGCAGAATATCCTGGTTGTTAAACCTGAATATCGTTTTAAAGGCAGGCGTTTGCTGGCCGGGTGTGTAACGCAGCATGCTGTTCATGCTGGGGGTATCTACTATTTTATGCGGGTTGAAAATGCCATGGGGATCCCAGGTATGCTTGATTTGCTTAAGCAACTGATAGTTTTTCTCACCTACCATCTGGCGTATAAATTCACCGCGCAGCCTGCCGTCTCCATGCTCACCGCTTAAGGAGCCATTATATTTTTTTACCAGCGCCGCAATTTCTTCAGCTATTGCGCGGAAAAGTTGGTTGCCCTCTTCTGTTTTTAAGTTGATAATAGGGCGCAGGTGAATTTCGCCGCTGCCTGCATGTGCATAGTGCACTGAGTATAATCCATATTTTTTAAGAATCTCGTTAAAATCGTGTATGTAAGCGGGCAAGTCATTTACGTCAACTGCTGTGTCTTCAATAACAGGTACAGCCTTGGCGTCTCCCGGCAGGTTGCTTAATAAGCCGAGACCTGCTTTGCGAAGGCTCCATATTTTTTTAGTGTCATCCCCAAATAACAACGGAAAATGATAGCCCAGCCCGGCTGCTTTCATTTCTTCTTCTACCAGTTTGGCGATGGCAACAATTTCTTCACGTTTGGTACGTGCGAACTCTACCACAAGAATAGCGCCCGGCTCGCCCTGTACAAAAAAACGGTTTTTGCGTTGCTCTATATTATCTTTTGTGCATTCCAGTATATAGTGATCAATCAGTTCACTGGCGCTGGGTTTATATTTTAATGCAATAAGATTAGCCCGCAGCGATTCGTCAATACTGTTAAAGTGTACGCACAGCAGGCCTGTTTCTTTAGGGGGCAACGGTAATACGTTCAATTTAATTTCAGTAACAAAAGCCAAAGTACCCTCGCTGCCGGCAATTAACTTGCAAAAATTAAAGTCCTCCGTACCCGCGGTAAAGGGGGCTGTTTCAAGCAATACGTCAACCGCGTAACCTGTGTTTCTGCGTTCAATGCTTTTTT
>DASZUX010000097.1:0-5405 GCA_035547455.1 Chitinophagaceae bacterium | reverse complement strand
GCCGTGTACATCGCAAAAATATGCCGGCTTTTAAATGCGTGATGTAATTTACGCATCAATGAAATCACCAAAACTCCCTGGCAGGTTAAACAGCTATGTAACACACAGCATTGCCTGGGTTTTGGCCTTTAGCCTTCCCTTTCTGGTACGGCTGTCAAACATTAGCCCCTGGCCCTCGTTTAGCTGGAGCGATACTGATTTTGGCTGGTTATGGCTGTATTTCTGTAAGGCGCTAATCTGGATTGGAGTTTTTTATATAAAGTACTATTTAGTAATGCCGTATTGCATACTGCAAAAAAAAGCCGGGTTATTCATATTAATTCAATTGTTAACTCTTTGCATCATCTGCACGTTAAGCTACCTTCTGTTATGTTTGTTTATTACTGGCTATCACTACAATACACAAAACTTATACAATCTTATTTATTTCAACAGTTTACCTTTTGCTTTTGTACTTGCGGGGTGTTTTATATGGCAGTTGTACGAGCAAAAAATAAAAGCTGATATGATCATTCTTGACGATGAAAAAAGGCGCTTAATAAGGCAAATTGAAAGAATGCGTACAAGACTTAGCCCGTCATTCATAAATAACAGTATAGACACTTTATTATACCTGGTACGCGCAAAGCCCGGCGAATTTGATGACGGCATACGGCAGTTGCTTTCTGTAATGGAATATACATTGGCTGATACAGAAACTGATAAAATGCCGCTTGTAAGTGAAATAAACAATTTAAAAAATTATATTTCATTTGTAGCATTAAGGCACCCCAATAAAATAAAGCTGAACATTTCAGATGATGTATTGCTGGGGAATCAGCAAGTATTGCACATGGCGTTGCTTCAGTATGCAGAGGAAATATTAAACAAACCTGCATATCTTAAAAGGGTAAGCGAAGTTGAAATTTGCCTTTACAAAAAGAGCAACCTGGTTAATTTTATCGTATATGAAAAAAATGCTGGCAGAACCTATGGTGGAGACGGGGTACAAAATGTAATGGTATTACAGGATGGCAACAAAATAGTGGCCAAAAAGCTTATAATAAATACTTATGGTGGCGAATAACACACCGGGCTAACGGGAAATATTTTTTAACAGCATAAATGCCGGCCCTTTTTTCCAGTTAATAGCCGGTTTATTTATAAAAGGCCCTACTGAGCAATTAGCGAGTAAAATATCTGGCTTACCATCGTTGTTAATATCTGCCACATCCATGCTTATCCAGCGTCCAATATTTGTTTCCTCCAGTTGGTAAGGTTTATAATTACCGTCTCCCTCATTATGTAAAAGCACGAAACCCTCACCTGGATTTGTTTTAAAGTCAGCAAAATATGCTATAGCAGCAATGTCCTTTTTACCGTCTCCGTCAAAATCCGCGGCTACAGCATGATAACATCCGTTTATGTGATAAAAGAACTTTTGGGTAAAATTATTACGACCGTCATTTAAGAATATATACACACCATGATAAGGCTTAAATACTGTTGAAAAATCGGCATTGTCGCCACAGGTATATATAACATCAGTCTTACCATCACCATTCATATCGCAAAGAGAAAAGCCTGACGATCCATAACAAGGCGGAAACCGTAAAATTTGTTTTTCAGAAAACTTGCCGTTGCCTTTGTTGGTAAACAGGCTTATGCTTTCATCGCCCTGGGCAAATAATACCCAAATATCCATAAGCCCATCATTATTGTAATCATCTACAAATACTTTCTCGGCGCCTGATACGGCTTTAATAATATGCTGCTTAAACATATTATTTCCCCTGCCTTCCCACCAGGCAATATCTCCCTTCAAATACCCAAACTCACAGGCAACTATATCTTTCCTCCCGTCATTATTAAAATCCCCTTCAGCAAGGCTAACAGGTCTTTCAAGTGTATCCACAAGTATTGAAGGCTCTTTACCGCCGGCCTTCATACTTTCTATACTGCCGGCTTTTGCGTTGTTTGGTGAAAAAATACCTATGTTGCAAAAATCAATTGTGCTGCTGTTAAAAACAGCGTCCGTAATAATATTACCCGGCATAAGTGAGTCTGCCAATTGCAGGTTGTTTTTATAGCGGTAAGTTATTTTGCGCAATATATCTGAAATAAAAAAGGTTTTGCTGACAGTATCTTCTTTTATAAAGCAGGTAGCAGGCGTTGCGTAAGATATGGCAGGCGTTACTGCTTTAAAAAAAGTGGAAGCATCGCCAACCGGTTGGGGTGCAGGCTGGATTAATGTATCAGGCGAGGTTGCGGTATAATAGTCAATAATATGCTGCCATTCCTCCGGCGACATCAACGGCTTTGCCGGGTAAAAACCACGGCCAATATGTACATCGCTTACATTATTAGGGTAACGCCTGTACTGGTATCCAAAAATTCCCAGCCTTGGTCCCATTTCGGGCAGTACGCCATTTTCCCAGGTAGCGGCATCAAGTAATGAAGGGGAAGGCAATATATGGCAAGACTGGCAGTATTGTTTTGCAAGCGTTTCACCTTTTGCAATACTTTCTGCAGGCACATCTTTATGTGTGCTGTTTTTTAAATATCCCTGTTGTTTGCTGCCGCAGCCATTTATTATGCCTGCACCTAATAACACTGTAATAACAATATGATATTTTATATAACGGCACTGCACTATTAGCGTTTTTTTTGTTTAACCACGTTACCCTGCATTACCAGGGTGTGCGCAGCATTATTGCTGGTGTTTGAAGTAACAACAATCAGCCTGCGCGCAAACCCTGGATGAAACCGGGTGTTAAATGTAACTGTAAGCTGGCTTTTATCTCCCGGCTGCAGGGCCTTTGCCGGGAAATTAACTACTGTGCACCCGCAGGACGTTTGCACTTTGCACAAGTACAACGGCGTTGTACCTGTATTTTTAAAGTTGTACGACAATTTTACTGTATCGCCCTCTTTTACCGCACCAAAATCCTGTGTGGAATCGAGCCAGGCAATAGTGCTATAATTTGCTGTATCAAGCGAAGCAAGAAAACTTTGCGCCGGCTTTAAAGCGTGATTGTTACTTTCCTGCCGGGAACAGGAAAACATCAACAATAAAAAATATAACAGCCCAATATATTTTATTTTCATACTATAATACTTTTCTCTTTCGTCCTCTATTGTCAATAATTTCAACGGAAATTACCTGGCTACTAATATTTAAAAACCTTGCCGATTGCGATAAAAAGCCTGCCCCATAATTAATTTCTACCCTGCGCGTCTTACCGTTTTTTAATTTTTCAAGCGCAACTTCATCCGCAGCATTTACACGCAACGTGGTAACGGCATTATTTTGAATAAAGAATTTTAGCGGCCCGTTATTTTGCGATGCAGCCACAATGCAATGCCCGTCTTTATCAGCAATTTTTACTAAAGCACGGCCACTGCCGGGTATAAATACCCCACTTTGTGCGGCGGAAATTGCCGTAAACTTTCCATTTCCATCCCCAAGCAAAACAAGCCCATTCATGGCATCAGCCTGGCCTGTATTTAAGTCTGTTCCAAAATCATTACTGCTTATTATTACATCAAGGTTACCGTCGTCGTTCACATCTTCAGCCAGCATTCCAAACAGGGCTGACATTTGCGCTTGTATAGGCAGCGGCATTATAGTAAACTTGCCCCCGCCATCGTTGCGTACATAGCAACTTTTAAAATTATTGGCAACAAGTTTTTGCACACCTTTAAATTGCGCTGGTGTAAAAAGGCTATCTATAGTTGCGGTCGCGTAGGATTTATACGTTGGGAACCTTTTTCTAAAATCAGCAACCTGCCTTGTCAATTCATCCCTTGCCGGCACAGGAAACTCCCGTACAGTAGTATCTTCTGTTGAAGATGGAGAATACATAGTGATTATACCGTCAACTATACCGTTGTTATCAAAATCTTTAGCATAAATCTTAACAGGGTACTCCGATGCCCGGGTATATAATGTATTAGTGCCTGTATTACCAATTATGTAATCAATATCCCCGTCATTATCAAAATCGCCGGGTATTATGCTGTTCCACCATCCTGTTTGGCTATCAAGGCCAGTGCTTATTTTCTGCAACTTTCCATTTATATTCTTAAAAAATTCAACCGGCATAAATTCACCGGCAATTACAAGGTCAACCCATCCATCGTTATCAAAATCAGTCCATACAGCATCTGTTACCATGCCGGCGTCTTTTAAACCGGCTGCCGCCTGGCTTGTAATATCAGTAAATAAAGCATTTCTGTTTTTACTGTCGTTTCTGTAAATAAAGCATGAGGCGGGCTGGGGGTATTTGCCCGGCACAACCCTGCCGGCAACAAATAAATCCAAATCACCATTTTTATCAAAATCAACCGCCCGTACACAGGCCTTACTTGCATTATTTACAGGTAACGCCAGGGAATCATATACAAAGTTGCCTTTCCCGTCGTTTATAAACAGCCTGTCATTATATGCAGGGTTGTTTGCTATACTACTACAGCCACCCGAAGCAATGTAAAGGTCCATGTCACCGTCACTATCGGCATCAAACAAGAGTAATCCCGTATCATCCTGTTGCTTATTTGTTTTTGCAGCGTTTGGCAAAAGTTTTTTTTCTATAAAATTACCACCAGGCTGCTGCAGCAAAATTTCGGCGCTGTGTCCCGGTGAGCCTCCCATTATAATATCATCAAGCCCATCGCCATTAACGTCTCCGGCAGCTAACCCCGGCGCATAATCGCTTAATTTATGTGGCAGTAACTTTTGTATGGCAAAATCATTAAACATGTCTTCGCTGTGTATTATCGTCCCAGGTTGATCTGGCAGGCTTTCAAACAATTTACTTTTAGGCGATTTGCCATACCATGTATAGCTTTGATTGGCATTCGCATATTGCACTTTAATCTTTTGGTTGCACTTTACATTACGAAGCAGTTGCTGCCTGCCCCCAGGCCATTTAATTATAACACTATCAACCATGTTTACGCTGCCAAGACCAAAATGTGCACCCGGCTGGGTACTTGATAAATAACCGCGGTAAGGCGTATTTTCATATACCTGCTGTTTGCCGCCTGCATAATGAAGTGCTACCCATGCACCCTGGCCGGCGCTTTCTTTATCTCTATCCGCAAATTGTATATCCAAATAATTTGCCCCTTGCGGTTTGCTTTCTTCAAGGGTGTTTTTTAGTATGGTAGCCTCGCCGTTTATATTATTTATAATAATATCTACATCGCCGTCACCATCTAAATCAGCACAGGCTGCGCCGTTAGAAAAGGAAGGAAAATTCAGGCCCCATGAAGCAGATACATTGCCGAATGTTATATCGCCGTTGTTATGAAAAGCATAGTTTTTAAGCTTTGCTTCAGGCAGCTTTGCTGCTATCATTTCCTGTGGCGCAATCGTACCAAGTTTATCGCGGTAGGCAAGAAAATCGTGGTCACTTATATCT